>JAIOOX010000004.1 GCA_021414225.1 Candidatus Vogelbacteria bacterium
ACATCCAGGCGGTCGTGGCCGCTGACTATATCCGCAATCTTCGCGAAGAGACCCGCAAAGGGTTTTACGGTCGGCTCAAGCAGGGCCTGTATCCTTTGGCCGCGCCCGCCGGGTATTGCGACAACGGCAAGGGCCAACCCAAAACTGTTTGTCCAAAGAATGGGCCACTGGTCAAACAACTCTTTGATCTCTATGTCAGCGGTCAATACTCACTCACCACGTTGGCTGATGAAATGCACGCACGAGGATTGCGTTCCCGGACTGGGGGACGGGTACCGAGAAGTATGATTGCGGTTATCCTCGCCAATCCATTCTATGTCGGCACCATCCGCGTCCACAGCACTGGCGAAGTTTTTCCCGGCGTACACGAACCACTTATCCGCCGTAGCCGCTTCGATGATGTCCAGAGCATTCTCCATGGCCGTATGCCTAAGTGTCAGCGTGTTCATCACCACTTGTTCCGCCAGCTTTTCAAGTGTTCGCAGTGCGAGAACCTGCTCATCGGCGAACGACAGAAAGGGCATGTCTATTATCGCTGTCAAACCCGTGGCTGCCGCCAGACCTCGCTCCGCGAGGAATCCCTCGATGATGCTGTTCGCTCAGCCCTGACATCGCTCACGCTCAGTGACGAAGAATATGAATTACTCTCGGCGGAGGCAGAGACCATGGAAACCGAGCAGGAGAAAACCGCTCACGAAGCGGTGGAGTCGCTGCGGTTGCAAGTGGCTGCTGTTGCCGCGCGGTTGGATCGGCTGACGGACGCGTACTTGGACCAGGCTATCGAAAAGGAGGCCTACCAATCACGGCAGGCTTCGCATCTGGAGGATCAGCAGCGATTGAAGGAAAAACTGCGCGATGCGGAGGCGGTTCTGGAGGCAAACCGCAACCAACTCCAAGATTTTCTCGAACTGGTGAAAAGCTTTACGCTGCTTTATGAAATGGGAACGGACGATGAAAAACGCAATGTCATGCAAAGCGTGTTCTCGAACCAGACCGCATTTGGAAAAGACGTTGTGGTTACGCTGTATTTTCCGTTTCAGGCGATGGCAAATCGGCCACCTGTCCTGGATTGTGCCGATGGTAGGACTTGCACCTACGACCTCCGCTTTATGAGTGCGATGCTCTAACTACCTGAGCTACATCGGCATACCTAGTAAACATACAAATTATCCATAAAATATAAGAAAAATCAACCACCTTGATTGACCAGACCACAATAAGCATGTTAGTATTTAGCGTATTGTAGTGCCCAAAAGGCAATATCGCGGGGAGGACGAACGGCAAGTCGCAAGGCTCATAACCTTGAAATAGTGGGTTCAACTCCCACCCCCGCAACAATTGAACGTAGTGAAATTGGTGCGGGGAGCAAAAGAACTACTTCTTTTGCGTGTGGGAGTTGAAAACCGGAAGTATGTTTTTCTAGCAAGAAAAACAACTGAGGTGGGGCTGCGACCGAGCCGAGTGACGACGAGGTGAGAGTTGTAGCCTACTCCCTCTTTGGGATCGCGAAATGAAATCGAAAAATACCCGCCCCCGTAGGGGAAACTCCTACCCTGACTTTTTTAATCCAGGCCACGGAAATTTCAAATGACGATTTGAAAATTATTCCTAACCAACTCCCTTCTAATTAAATATATCTAAACTCTCTAAATACCTTTTCATACAAACCAATCACCCGTTGAGTCTCCCTTTTGTTTAATTCATAACCACCTTCGTGGGCAATAGCATTACGAACTTTATGAGCCTCCCAAGCATCATTTAAAGTTAGGAAGTCGCTCGGTTCGATCATCTTCAATCTCTCCCCTAAATTACCCCCTTTATAGCCAATATTGGCCACCATGGCGTCCAACATAGTATCAGCTTCAATAATAGCCAACTTCCAATCCGCTGGATTATCAGACTCCAAAGCGGAAATAATATTTTCCCAGTCCTGACTAACTTTATCCTCTGCTCCTTCCCGCCAAGCAGTTACCAAAAGAGACATCATGTTTTCCCGATCTTCCTGCCATTGATGAAAAATTAGATAAGCTAAGTAGGCCATCACCAAGGACAAGAAAATAGCCAACACTCCCCAACTAATTTTGAGTATCAAAATGTAAACAGGATTAAGACTAAAAACAGACCATACGTAAATATAAATACCCTTGATCAGAAAATAAATTTTGCTAAAAATTAATTCCAAATTGAGACTAACCATAGATAAAGACTATTATGCTCCAAAAAATTGTTTTCCGATAGCAAATAACACCTCTTCGTTGAAATGATCAGCTGTAAATTGCACCCCCAGTGGTAAACCAGATTTCGTCACACCAGATGGCACAGAAATAGCCGGCACTCCTGCTAAATTGACAGGAACAGTAAAAATATCTTCCAAATACATTTGTAGTGGATCATTAACTTTCGCACCCACTGGAAAAGCTGGGGTGGGAGCAGTAGGAGTCAAAATCAGATCAACCCCGTTATTGTTTTTATCAAAAGCTTTTTTATATTCATTGGTAATAACTTGTCGGACACCACAAGCTTTGCCATAGTAAGCATCGTAATAACCAGCCGACAAAACATACGTACCCAACATAATCCGCCGACGAACTTCTGGCCCAAAACCTTCCCCTCTCGTTTTCATGTAGTCTTCCAAAAGATTTAGACCGTCAACATGAGAACCATAACGAACCCCATCGAAACGCGACATATTAGAAGAGACCTCAGCGGGCATCAAAACATAATAACAAGCTAGTGAATATTTAAGATTCGGTAGTTCAATCTGTCTTACTTCGTGACCCAACTCAGTCAGTTTCTTAAGAGTTTCATCAAAATTTTGCTTCACCTCTGCATCAAGACCGCGACTAACAAAGTCAGTCGGCACACCGATCACTAATTTACTAGACACAGTCGCTAGTTTGGGATCAACACTCGTTGAATCGAAAGAGTCTCGGCCGGCAATTATTTTATACAAAGTTTCAGCATCCTCTACTGTTTTAGTGATTGGTCCAATTTGATCAAGAGATGAAGCCATCGCCATGACTCCATGACGAGAGACTGTACCATAGGTAGGCTTTAGACCAACCACCCCACAAAAGCTAGCTGGTTGACGAATAGAACCACCAGTATCAGAACCAAGGGCACAAAGGGCCAGATCTCCGCCAACTACGGCCGCTGAACCACCAGAAGAACCACCAGCCACTCGCTCAGAATCATACGGGTTTCTGGTTGGACCAAAAGCGGAGTTTTCAGTTGAGCCACCCATAGCAAATTCATCCATGTTTGTCCGACCTATAAAAATAGCTCCAGCTTGTTTTAGTTTTTCAATCACCGTCGCATCATAAGTGGCTCGATAATCGGCTAACATTTTTGAGGCCGCTGTCGCCACTCGACCCTTAATTAAAATATTGTCCTTAATCGCAATTGGAACACCAGTCAGTGGACCAACTTCAGCTCCAGAAGCACGCAACTCGTCAGCTTTTTTCGCTTGATCTAGAACGTCAGAAAAAACTTCCAAATAAGCATTCAAATCTTTATTTCTAATTTCAATATTAGCTAAATAAGCTTTAACCAAGTCGGTCGAAGTAAATTCACCGGATTGTAACCCGGTTATCGCTTTTGTAATTGTTAAATTCTTAAGATCAAGAGCCATATTCGCTATTTATTATTCAGAACTGGTTTAACTTTTACAAAATCACCAGACCGAGCTGGAGCTTCAGCTAGCAAGACTTCTTGATCAGCCCCTGTTTCATTAGGATTAGTATCTGATCGAACCACATTGGTTACCAAAGCGTGTCCAACCGAGATGTTACTGTCAGTAATATTGACCTGATCAAGCTCTGAAACATAACCCAAAATCGACTCCAAGTCCTTTTGCAGTTTATCTTTTTCTTCTTCTTTTAGCTCTAGGCGAGCTAGTTGGGCCAAGTTTTCTAAGTCAGACCGGTCAATCATATGGCTTCTACTATACACTATTTGACCAGTTTTAGAAACTCAGTTTCCGACAAAATTTTGACCCCTAGACGGATCCCTTCGTCGTACTTAGACCCGGGCTCTTGGCCAGCCACAATGAAATTTGTTTTGGCTGATACAGAGCTAGAAATTTCTCCCCCGGCCAGACGGACTAGTTTTTTTGCCTCATCACGAGAAAAAGTCTGCAACGAGCCAGTAAAAACAAAAGTCTGACCAGACAAAGTTTGAACTGGTTTACCACCAATATTTTTCTCAGCCACAATCACAACCTGCTTTAACAATTTTTTAATCAGTTGTTGATGATCAGAATTTTTAAACCAAGTAACTATCGATTTGGCTACCACTTCGCCCACTCCTGGAATAGCCGCCAATTCCGCTTCAGTCGCCTGTTGGATATTGGAAAACTGTCTAAAATGTTTAGCTAAATCAATAGCCGTCTCTTCGCCAACATGATCAATCGACAAAGAAACAACAAATCTGTCCAGCGTTATTTCTTTTGCTCGATCTATAGCCAGTAATAAGTTATCAACTGACTTTTCAGCAAATCTAGGTAAATTCAACAAATCTCCTCGCTTTAAAGTAAAAATATCCGCCAGGTCAGAAATCAAACCATTGTCGAGTAAAGCTTCCACCACCTTTGGACCACAGCCATCAATATCAAAAGCGGACTTACCTACAAAATAGGAAAACTTCCGACGGACTTGAGCAACTGATTTTTTGTTCACACATCGATAGGCTGCCTGACCTGGGATTCGCTCTAGTGGGCCACCACAAGCATCTAGATAAGTTGGAAATTTAAACACCTTTTCTTTACCAGTTCTAAACTCAGTCAGTACTTCTAAAATATCCGGGATAATGTCACCAGCTTTTTGCAAAATCACTGTATCACCCACTCGCACATCCAGACGTTTTATTTCGTCTTCATTGTGTAAAGTAGCTCGGGAGACAGTCGAACCAGCTAGTAAGACAGGTCGGAGTTGAGCTACTGGTGTCACCACTCCAGTCCGACCGACCTGAAAAACAATATCATCCACCACTGTTGTCGCCTGCTCAGCGGCAAACTTGAGGGCAATTCCAAACCGAGGTGACTTACCAGTGTAACCAAGCTTGTCTTGATACTCTCTTTCGTTGACCTTGACCACCACCCCATCAATCAAACACAGCAATGAATCCTTTTTCTTCTGCCAAGTTTGCCAGAAGTTAATTACTTCTTCGATGGTCTGACAATGTTTAAAATGTTTTTCTACCGTAAAACCAAATTCAGACAATAAAGACAGTTCTTCAAACTGGGTTTTAGGAATATTTTTATTTGATTTAGCTAAGTCATAAATAAAGCTAGCTAGTTTACGTTCAGCCACGATCCGCGGATCAAGCTGACGAATAGTACCAGCGGCGACATTGCGCGGGTTAGCATACAAGGGTTCATTATTTTTGGCCCGCCCTTTATTTAAAAGCTCAAACTCTTTCTTACTCAACCAAATCTCACCTTCTACTACAATATCCAAACCCGGTTTTTGTAATCGTAATGGAATAGATTCAATGGTTTTAACATTAGCCGTCACGTCTTCACCAACGGAGCCGTCGCCTCGAGTAGCCGCTGTGACCAAAACAGAATCACGATAAGTTAAGACGATTTTAAAACCATCAATTTTTAATTCAACAGTATAAGTTGGTTGACCACCACCCAACATTTTACGCACCCGTTTATCAAAATCTCTGATATCTTCTTCAGAAAAAGCATCATCATACGACCATTGAGTAATCTCGTGTCGAACTTTAGCAAAGCCGGGTAGAGGTTCACCAGCAACCCGTTGAGTCGGCGAATCAGTGGTAATAAATTCTGGATAATCTCGCTCCAAATCAGCTAGCTCCTTTTTAAGCGAATCAAGCGCCGCTTGCGATATTTCCTCTTTATCTAAGACATGGTAAAGGTACCGATGATGATTAATCACCTCCCGCAATTTTTCTATTCGCCCTTTGATTTCCACTTTATCCACTACCCAAGAATACTACAACAAGCAGAATGTTCAATCTATCTGATTGTTGGTTTTAGATCTTGAACCCTCCTTAAAACAAGCCTATTGTTTGATTCACAGTCAGCATTATTATACCCGACAGAGTCAGATTCAAACCCATCTATATTGTTTGATACAGTCACTTTAGCACAAGAATTATCATTAATATCCTGTATCGTAAATTCCCAATTACCATTTTCAGTGTCGCCCGGCGCTAAATCATTTGGACTTATGACTGAAGTGTCATCCAAGCACATAATTTCTATGTCTGAATCACTTTTAGTAAATACTGAACCTTGAGATTGACCAGTAATTTCATTATAAGAATCTTCAACAAAACCAAAACTGCCTTGTTTATTCCAATAACGAGCACAGGCTCGGCCAACGTCAGCCGCATAATAAGCTATCTGAGAACTCTGTCCTACTCCAGACAAAATTAATTGTTTAAAAATAATATTTGATAAAATCAAACCACCAATAGCCACTACACTGGCCACTAAAACAGCATAAAGAATCGCAAAACCATTATTATCTTTTTTGTTATTGTCCAATATCATAACCAGCATTAAATACATAATCATCTAATATTAATTCTTGTTCAATCATACCTGACTTATTTTTCCAATTAATAGTAACCTCCACTGGAATAGCCATCTCTTCTCCAGTACTAGAAATAATAGCAGGTAATATTTTTATACTCCTCTTAAATATTGTCTCAGGGAATGACTCTCCATAACCATATGGAGCACCAGCTTGTTCTTGAGTCAAATAAGGACAACCATCAGAGTAATTACACGAACCAAAATAAATTTTGTTGGAATCTAAATCAACTTCTCCATAGCATTTTGAATTCACACAAGAAGACATATAATCAAGCCATCCTGATGATTCGCCGTCTCCAATTGATTTAATATTAGAGTCCACTTGGTTGATAATTAACTCCATACCCTCTTGAGCTAAATAGTAAGCAATGACTTTGTTTTTAATAAACAAACCATCTTCTATCGCCTTAGACATGACACCTAGAGGGATAAGTACCGCTATTAATAAAATAGTGATCGCCACAAATGTTTCTATTAGAGTAAACCCTTTATCTTTTTTTAGGTTAGGAAATATCATATTGATCTATTTCTAAGTGAAACTGAACTCTGTAAAGTAAAGTCGGTTCTAATCTTAGGTGTAGCCTGAGCCACACCATGGATAACAATAGTAGCTTTTGGTACAGACTGACTAATGTCAGTATAAATCTCAAAAGTATCTATTGTAACTTCTAGAGAATTCAAAGCAACGCAAGTTTGACTATTTCCAATACACTGATCAACTGTTTTTTTTGCATCATTAATTTTATATGTGACTTGTTCCACAGGAGATGAACCACCAAATCGATCGAAAGAAATATCTGTGTAGCAATTAGGTTTACCATTACCACATTCTAAACCAACCCTCCAATCAGTTCCTTCCCTTAATTCATAAGAGATGGTGTCCATCATAAAGTTTATATTATCCACAACCGCTCGATTAGATTGAATTTTGCGATAAATATTCGCCAAAGTGACAAAAGCCACACTAACGACCATGGCCACAATCACAAACAAAGAAACCGAGACCATCATCTCAACTAAAGTAAAACCATTTTTTTTGTTTTTATCTTTTAACATTATTGAGTAGTAGATGAATCAACAAAATCCTCAACTGCTATTTGACCATTAGCGTAAACTGCCACCACTTTACGTTTTTTTTCTTTCAGTGATTCCACCACTATCTCCACTTTAGAAATTGAATTATCTGGACAATTTTCCCCTTCATCAACACAAAATCTAGGATTAGATTTTGGTCTCTCAAATGAAATATCCACTTGTGACTGTGGTTCAATAATTCCGTCGGCTTTGTATATATAAATATCACTAATCGTAAAACCATTAAGACTATATTCTGATTGACACTCTGTCGTTGACTGTCCACAGGTCGTCTCACTACCTGGGGTGTACTTATAATCAATAGTCGGTAAATCTGCAAATAAAACGAATCGACCTTTTTTATCTGGATCTGTTGATAAAGAAACACCATATGCAACCAAATTCCCATTTAAAGCCCTAGTCCCAACCCCAAAGACCTGAGAACTTCTAATGGTCACTGCAATATCTTGAGCCACCAAATCAACAGAGGTTTTTTCTCTGAAATTAGGAACGTTAATCAAGATCACTCCAGTCACGATCAAAAAAATACCAATAACAACCATCATTTCAACTAGAGTAAAGCCTTGTTTATTTTTTGTGATAGTCATTATAATTTAATGAACGGATTTTACTGAGCTGCTTTATTCCCCTCAACAATCGCTGGATTATCGTATTTAACTTTAATCGGAACCACTTTATCAGCCCCAGATTGTGATGATAGTCTGATGGTGAAATTAGTTCCTCCAACAGGGAATGAACTTAAAAGAGCTCTGAAATACCAAGGTGAAGTTTTATCGCCAGCTGGAATACTTGATGAACAACTAGCTTCAGAAACTTTGTCTTTACAGAAAACAAAACTAATATAAGGAGGTTTACCGCCCAACACACTCAAAGTGAGACCTTCTTCTGTGTCAATCATGTTGTTATTTATTCGAATCGAAGTCAGAGAGTAATAAAGATTACCGGTACATTTATCGTATCCGGAACAGTCAACAATTAGTCGACAGTCTCCAGCCAGGGTCCCATTACAAGTATTTATGTCAATATCAAAAGGATCTGGTTCTTCCGTAACAGTACCAGAGAAAGTAACGGTGACGGTTTTACTCTCATTCATCAACACCGGACAGGTTGAACCAACACTACAACTCGATTCACTCCAAGTAATAGTGGCCAATCCGTCAGCTTCAGCTGATAAAGTAATGGAATTTCCTTTGTTCACTTCAGCAGTACAATCTCCGAGATTGCCAGTACTACAACTAATAGAATTACCAGTAACAGTACCAGAACCAACAACCTTAACTGTTAAAGTTTTCGTTGTTGGGTCAGGATCACAATTAGAACCACCCGGGCAACAGTCAGGATCAGTATCAGGGTCACAAGGTGGATTACAATTTGCACCACCAGGACAACAATCAGGATCAGTATCAGGGTCACAAGGTGTATCTCCTAAATCAGCCAAAACGGTCGACATATCTACCCACCCAACCACGTCAGCTCCCCAGGCATAACCAGCAAATTTTTTAGTTGACGGATTGTAAGTTACGCCATCAAAATTGACCCAGCCATCCCATCCGCCGCCATTCGCCAAAAAACGACCCCAACCAGACATTTTGTAAGGGTTTTGAGTAAAGTCTATTTTCACTGCGTGATTAGGGGCGGCTGGATAAGAACCAGTGGGATTAAACTGCAACCAACCCACATTGGAACTCCAACCATATCCAGTGAAGCTACCATCACTATTCACCACCACCGGACTCTGGCCGGTTTGCATTTGAATCCAGCCAATATTAGAACTCCAAGCATAGCCAGAGAGAGCCTTGGTACCAGTTTGGGCTATTACCTTCTCCACAATCACAGGGGCCAAAAAAGTCAAAACTGTCACCAAAACCAAACCAGATAAAGCTGAGAAAATAAATTTAGGTCGAATCATAGATTAGGTACTTCTTTAAATAATAACACACAAGGTACTCTAAACGTTAAAAACCTTATCCACATTCATCAGGTATCTACCTAAAAAAACATTGTCAGAAAATGAAGATCGAAAACCAAAGCTAAAATAGTACCCAAAACTAAAAACGGCGCAAAAGGGATTTGGCTTTTTAGTTTATTAATCGACGGAACAGCGAGAGCTGGTTTGTATTTAGAAACAGCAATCAAAGACAAGCCGACCACCGCCCCAATCCAGAAAGCGAGAACAACCGCTATTATCCCCTGATCAAGACCCAAGAAGAAACCAAGGGCTACCGCCAGTTTTACATCACCAAAGCCCATCGCTTTACCTTTAGAGAAATACCAAATAAACCAGAAGAAACCAGCCAACACCAGGGCCGCTAAAGACTTATTCAACAAAGCAAAGACAATGTAGCCGAAACCTTGACCTGACACCAAAGGTAGCAACGCTCCCAAACCGGTTAAGATAAAAACCCATTCGTCCGGAATTATTTTATGATGGAGATCGTAAACAGCAATCAAGACCAAAACACTAGCGCACACCAGATAAACAATCAGGGTCAGCAACAACGCAATACCCCACCCGGAAGTTAGGTTGTATTTAAAAATATTCAAATACAAGACAGCGTGAGTAAAACCGATAAAACAAAGACTGGTCAAAAGTTCAACCGCGGGATATTGCCAAGAAATGGTTGACGCACAACCACGACAACGACGCTTTTGGATAATAAAACTAACTACTGGGACCAACTCAAGCCACGACAACATCTTGCCACAGTTTTGACATTGAGAACGGCCACCCAACCCTTGACCAGTACCATAACGAAACAAAATAACATTTAAAAAACTACCAATAATCAAACCGAGCGAGCCAGTAATAAAATAAGTAAACATAATATTAGATTATAACTTAAAACCATTTTTCCTCAAACAAAAACCCCGCCAATTGGCGGGGTTTTTGTTTGAGGAAAACTCTATAAAACTATGATCCACACACTGTATCCCCAGAACTAACCCCAGCGGTGATTGAGCTAGCAGCTTGTGCTCCGGCTGATCCAGTACTATCAACACAGAAAAAATCATTCTCTAATTCTATCTCAGCAGCCCAACTCAAAGAAGTTGCCCCACTGGCACCACTTTGAGCACAAACAGCTGTACCAACATTTTGATCATTAGCAGCCGCTAATAGTTTACCAACAGTGCCAGCATCACCATTACTACAAACATCTATGATGTAATTACCACTAGAATCTACACCTAATTCTGCTTCCGCTCTCATAGAACTCATACTAGCTTTTGCGGAAGATTCTTTGGCTTTACTTCTAGCTGAACCCAATGATGTCAACACAATTCCTGACAAGATACCAATGATGGCGATCACCACCAAAAGTTCGATCAAGGTGAAACCCTTATTTCCTTTAGTCATATTAAAATAATGAACTAATAATAACTTAATAATATTGAAACGTTCGCCTTTATTTAACGTTTGCTTATAAGTATACCGCCCCCTTGGCTTCAAGCACAATAGCGCTGTGGATAAGGGCGAGACTCATGAATCCTAGTCTCGCCCGCCATCGAGTAGTCCTTAATTTTCTCTAGAAGCCGGATGCGACGTTGTAGATAGGCACCAAAACAGAAGTTAGTAGAACACCCACCGCGAGACCAAGCATTACAATCATCGCTGGTTCGATCAGGCCTACCAGAGTATCGACTTCGTTGTCTACTTCCCGTTGGTAAAACTTGGCGAGAGTGTTTAACACAAACCCAAGCTTACCGGATTCTTCACCCACTTTAATCATCTGGATCATAATGCCCGGAATCTCTTCGTGTTTAGCTAAAACACCAGACACTGAGCTACCTGACTTGATCAAATTAGTCGCATCCATCAAAATCTTTTTATACACTTCATTACCCACCACCTCAGCCGTGATCTCAATCGCTCGGACCATGGACACACCACTAGTAATCAAGGTATCTAAGTTGTCAGCAATCCGCGACAAATATAATTTACGATAGAGGGTGCCAATATACGGTATACCTAATTGAAACTTAGAGAAAGACATTCTTCCCGCTTGGGTTGGTAGGTATTTAACCAAAACAACCACTACCACTAAAACCAAAAACAGAAGTAGTAGACCATAATTGACTACCAGATCACTTAAACCGACTACAACCTTAGTATAGATAGGCAACTCTTGGCCGGTTTCTTCCAAAATCTGAGACAACTTAGGAATAACGAAAGTAAGCATCAAGACCATTACCACCACAAAAGATAGCACCACGAAGGCCGGATAGATCAAAGCATTTTTAGCTTTTGAAGCTAACGCGTAGGATCGGTCTAAATAGTCAGCTAAGTAAGAGAAAGTCTCAGACAACTTACCCGACTCCTCACCAGACTTGACCATGTTGACATAAAACTCAGAGAAAATAGCTGGGTGTTTGGCCATCGCTCCGGAAATAGGAATACCAGACTTAATATCGTCAGTGATATGAGTCAGACTTTCTCGCAATAGCGGATTTGAAGATTCACTAGCCAACAGACGAAATGTTGAGAGTACCGAAACCTTGGCTTCAAACAAAGTAGCAATCTGACGAGACAAGATCACGATCTCGCGTGATTGCACTCGTTGGAAAAAAGTTAGATTCGAAAATAAACCAGACCGGCCTTCGGGAGTAACACTGACGATAATCAAATCCCGTCTTTGCAGAGCACTGATCGCCAAATCTAAACTAGGAGCATCGATACTCCCCAGTTGAGGTGAACCATCTTTAGTTGTGGCTTTGTAATTAAATAGCATTTTTGTTTCTTACAATAAGCGATCCAAACTCTTAGCATTATAAGTATAACGATAAGCACTCTCAGACGAAATTTCTCCACGACGAACCAGATCGGCTAGAGAGTGATTGAAGTCAATCATCCCCGCTTCTGAACCGGTCTCAATCACAACATCAATCTCGGCTGTTCGCCCTTCACGAATCAAGTTGGAGACGGCATTGTTATTGACCAATAACTCATAAGCTGGGATCAATCCCCCAGATACTCGAGGCACTAAGCGTTGCGAGAAAATACCCAGCAGTGAATCAGCCAATTGAACTCTGATCTGTTTTTGTTGGGCAGCTTCAAAAGCGTCCACGATCCGGTCGATAGTTTGTGAAGCACTGTTGGTGTGGAGGGTCGACAAAATCAAGTGACCAGTTTCCGCCGCCGTCACTGCAGTTGAGATGGTCTCCGGACTGCGCATTTCTCCGATCATGGCCACGTTTACATCTTCACGGAACATTGATTTAAGGGCTGTGTGAAAGTCTCTAGTATCAAAACGCACTTCACGTTGATCAATAATAGAACGATCACTGGTAAACAAATATTCAATCGGATCTTCGATTGTTACAATATGCTCTGCTCTTTCTCGGTTTATCATATCAATCATCGCAGCCAGGGTGGTCGACTTACCCTGACCAACCGGACCAACCACCAAGAAGAAACCTTGTTCTTTACGGGCAAAGTCGTAAATCTGAGTTGGTAAATTTAATTCCTCAATTGTTTTAATGTTAGCCGGAATCAAACGCAGAGCGATCCCCACTAGACCCCGTTGGAAAAACGCATTACCTCGAAACCGGACCGTTCCATCTGGAGTATACGAGAAGTCTATTTCTTTATTATCTAAAAAGATCGATTTGTTTTGATCGTTCAAAATCTCCATCGCAATCCCCATCGTATCGTCAGCTGACAAGGGTGCTCGATTGACCAACGGGATCAAATCTCCAGCTACTCGAATGGTCGGTGGACGACCAGCGGTCAAGTGCAGGTCAGACCCACCTTCTTTTGTCACTATCAAAACCAACTCGTTTAGTTCTTTTTTATAATCAGTCATGAAAAATTAATTTATTTCTTTTTATTTTTAACAATATCAGTCACCTTGGCCACCACTTCAGTGGGAGTAGCACTAGCTTTAACAATATAACCATCGGCTCCTAATTTCAGTCCTTTGTTCACATCTTCCTGTTGACCAAGATTAGATAAAATAATGATAGCGGTTTTTTCTAAAGATGGACGTTTCTTTAGTTCTTCTACCAATTGAAAACCATCCATCCCGGGCATAATAATATCCACCAAACAAATATCTGGTACCCAACCACTATCTACCTTCTTTAGAGTCTCGTCCCCACTAGACATAGCAACCACTTCGAAATCGTGTTCGCTAAATTTAATCGAGTACATGTCAATCAAAAACTTGTCGTCGTCAACTATAATAATTTTGGTTTTTGATGTGAACATAGTAAGTGTCTTTATTATATTACAGCTTATTGACCTCTTCAAACGGAATAATCCCCTGGAATGCCTTAAGCATAGCATCCTCTTTCATAGTCACGAAACCTTTACTTCTAGCATATTGATAAATATCCCCATCAGACGGCGAATTTAGAATGATTTTCTCTAGTTCCCGATCCATCTCTAATAACTCAAAAGCGCCGATCCGGCCCTTGGTTCCCGCTGGACAAGTAGCGGTCTTTTTGGCTTCGTACACTTCATTAGGAATGACAATATCTTTTCTAAATTCTTCTGGTAGGTCTGCAAATTGTTTATCCACCATCATTCTCAAACTAGCATCCAGTGGCACTTGTTCCTTCTCTTCACAAATAACCGGGATCAAACGCTGACCGATCGCCAATACCAAAGTCGGTGGAATAAGGTAAGGTTCCACACCCATATCAATCAGACGAGGGATCACTCCAGCCGCTGTGTTGGTGTGAATAGTAGAGAAAACCAAGTGACCAGTTAGTGAAGCCTGGATCGCCAAGCGGGCTGTCTCTTTATCGCGAATTTCACCGACCATGATAATGTCCGGATCTTGACGAAGGATCGAACGCAAACCATTAGCAAAAGTATAGTTAATTTCTGGTTGAACCTGAGATTGGTTTACTCCCGGAATATCATATTCAATCGGATCTTCTAGACTAACCGCATTATTTTTTTCTTTATCAATCTCGCCCAACATCGAATACAAAGTGGTAGTTTTACCCGAACCAGTCGGACCAGTTAGTAAAATCAAACCATGAGGCCGAGCGATCGCACGGCGAACAGTTTCTAGGTTGCGATCATTTAGACCCAAAGAACTAAGAGTTACTAATTTCTTTTCCGGGTCAAGAATACGCATCACCACCTTCTCTCCAAAATAAGTTGGGAAAGTTGAGACACGAAAATCAATCTTTCGACCTTCTACTTTGGCAGAAAAACGTCCATCTTGTGGTTTACGTTTTTCATCAAGCTTCATGTTGGTTAAAATTTTGATTCGAGCTACCACTGCATCGTGAACTTGAAGTGGTAAAAACAAACTAGTATACAAAACACCATCCACTCGAAAACGCACCCTTATTTTGTCGGCTATTGGCTCAATGTGAATATCAGAAGCATTACCAGAAGTAGCGTGTTGTAAAATCACCCCCACAATCTTCGTGACCGGGGCTTCTTCAATAATATTAGCTTTACCCTCACCTCGCTGAGCTCCGTCTTTAATCAATTCAGCCGGTGCCCCTTTCTGAGCTTCCACCTCGGCTCCCAATTGATTCAAAGCTTGATCCACTTCACCAGTCAAACCTTCGTAACTTTCGATCGCCGAGTTAAAATCTTCTTGAGAAATAAGAAAAATCTTCAACGGCATATCTACCTTAGAGGCAATAAACTGAGCCGCATCTCGAGCTTCGATATTTTCAGGATCAATCATCCCGATTTCCAAAATACCCTCCGTTACCCCAATCGGCAAAAACTTGTAGTAAGAAGCCGAGTCTCTCGGCACATACTTCAAAATATCATAAGGCAAGCGCTTGCCTCCCAAACTTCGAATGGGAATGTCAGGATTGATAGCCATAATTTAGAATGAAATAAAAACTTTATCGAAAGAACTCATTGGCGGGAATTGGAGTTGTATTAATGTTGCCAGTTCCCAGCGGCGCAAACGGATTAGAACGGCCTTTCTGACGGTCAGGTAAAGGAGTGGTAAAGTCCTGCAAGTCACCAGCAAAAGCTGGATTTGAAAAAATAGAACTTTTTAAATCAACCGAGCGTAGATTATTCAATAAAATCACAAACTCAGACGCTTCTGATTGATCACTCCCAGCCACATTAGAAGCGCCATCAGTGGTCAGTTGTTGAAGACCTAATTGATCATTGGTCTCAGCCTCTCCACCAAAAAAATAAAAATAACCAATAACACCAACTCCCACCAAGAGGACGACGATCAGAATATTAATAATGTTTTTAGAATTGGACATATTTTTATTTTAGCCAATAAGTAACTAAATCAACTTGGTATTGATACTGACCACCAGCCAGCAATTGAGTGGAGGTCGCAGCCGCACCTGTCGCTGGTTGAGCAGAAAAAGATAATCTGGTCACATCTAAAACTCGCAAACTACGGGTTAAATCGCCCATAAAAGCTCGCATTTGACTATAAGTACCAATCACCGCAAAAGATAAACCAACTTTTGTGATCGCCGGCTTGTTGACCAATGGCGACGTATTGGCGGTGGCATCTACCCGACTAGCAGTACGACCAGTCTTATCTAAATCTGTATTTATTTTAACATCTTTCAATTGCATACCAGATTTTTGAGCAATAGTATTAACATCAACAATCAATTGAATGTCATCAACTGCATCAGGTAAAAAGACATCTAATTTTTTAATCTGCTCTGGGTCGATCTTTTGATATGTTGCTTCAAGATCTTGAGCTCGACCTTTAAGAGATTGAATGTCAGCAATAGCTTTATTGAGACTCTCTTTTTCAGCCAAGAGTGATTTAATACCACCACCTACCTTCTGAGTAGCATCATCAAAAGTTCTTTGATTGTTAATAATCGGATCTGTTAGGAAATAAAATACCCCGCCGGCGCCGATGATGAGTAAAATTGGAATTAAAAATCTGGTCATAATTATTGGTTGGTACTAGTAGCTGATACGGTTGAACTAGCTGACACACCACTATTCACAACCGGCAGCTGATTAATTACCGATTGTTGTTCAGCTTGATTCTGTTGAACTAAAGCTTGGTAAGAAGTCAGATCTTTGTTTACAGTCAGAGCTAATTTAAAAGTAATATTTCCCTTAGGGTCTAAACCTAGGCCAGAGAATACGGCGTTATTTACTAGATCACTAGATTTAAAGGCTTTTAGTTGAACGGCAATATCTTCATAACCTAAAGCTACCCCCTCCAAAGTGATTCCTTTGTCAGAAAAATCAAATTTTGTATAACGAATAGTCTGTAGAGTTAATTCTTGAATTTTATCAAACAGAGGCAACAAAGTAGCGTGATTGTTGATAATACCAGAGGCAGCTTTCATTTTGGCATCCAACCTAGCAAAGCGTACTATTCGATCAACCTGTAATTCCCGCTTGTCGTGTTCTAATGATTCTCTCAAACCACAACCTTGATCGCTACCAGCTTGGCAAGGACGATTGATCGAGTCAGACAAAATATATTGATATCCATAAGCTCCGGCAAAAGCCACTAAAGATAAACCAAAAATAACCATAGCAATCAACATCAACAAACCAAGTGACGCTTTAGAAGCCGCTGAATTAGCGTTATTGGTGAAATTTTGTTTAGGAATAAATGATGATTGGATACCTTCTGGCATAGTATAAAAATTTTATGATTCTTGCAGAGCCCTCATCGCTACCCCGATAGCAACCGCAAAGCTCGGACCAACTTCGGATAGGACTGGTGATAAAAAAGCCGGCGCTTGCACTCGCTCGAAAGGATTACCAAAAACGATTGGAGCATACACATGCTGACTAGCAATCTCTTTGATCCCTTTTAATGAAGCACCGCCGCCAATTAAAATAACTTTATCAACACTGCGGTTATACTTCTTCTGATAGTTTACCATAACTCTAGTTACTTCTGAAAATATGTATTCCACAATTGGACTCAGAGTAGCCGTCAAAGACCCTCCGTCAACTTTTTCCACCAAACCGATTCGACGTTTTATCTCTTCGGCTTTAATAAAAGGAATATTTAATGACCGAGCGATAGCATGAGTAACATCTTGTGATCCTTTACTAATAGTATGAGACAACCGAACCACTCCGTAATCAATAATAACCACTTTCGTCGAAGCGGCCCCTAGGTCAACGATCACCGTCGCCCCTAAATCATTTTGTAAAGAACTTCGCATAGCACTAAAAGTTTCAATTTCTAAAAATTTAGTTTCCACTCCAACAGCGGTACTAATATCTTGAAATTGTTTGATCGTATCTTTGTGGACCGCTACCACCAAAACGTTCGTCATCGCGAGCGCTCCCCCTTTACGTTCTCGATCCACATCGTCTAAATTTTCTGTAGTTGATTTCGGAATCACCCACCAATCCAAAGCCACTTCGGAGATAGGTACTGGTACATACTTGCGAGCTTCGATAGGAATTATCTGGTCCAAATTATTATTGACTGACTCTGGTACTTCAATCGCCACCAATAAACTAGATTTAAGTGGAATAGATAAGCCACCAACTTTGGTGGTGATGGCTGATTCTCGAAATAAGTCTTTAATCAACTCAGCTGTTTTGGCTGGTGATAGATTTACCGCTTGACCAACTGAGGCACCACCATAAGGACCAGCTGATAGCTCACCATAGGTTTCCAAAATCATCTGACCTTTGTCTTTTCGCAACTGAACAACTTTAATCGAGGACGAACCAATATCAAGACCAACAACACTAGTGTCGCCTTTAGAAAATAAAGAACCTAAAGTAAATAGCTTCGATAGCGGATTATCCATTTAGAGATTTTTCAAAAATGTTATTATATAGCAGTATATCATAGCCTTATTACTATATGGAGAAGTTACTACAACTTATCCACACGATTATTGATTTAATTTTCCCTCACACGTGCGTTGGTTGTAAAAAAACCGGCCAATTGTTGTGTGACGCTTGTGAAAACTCTTTACTAATGACACCAATTTTTGTGTCAGAAAATATTACAGCTCTTTTTCCGTACCATCACGGAATAATTAAAAAATTATTGTGGCAACTGAAATATAAACAGTCTGCTGAAGTGGCTAATATCTTAGCACCATATTTAGCGGACATACTTTTAGAAAACAGTGCTGACAAATTAGCCCTAAATTTGAAAGCAGAACCAATTATTTTAATCCCCGCTCCCATGTCGAGATTGAGAAAGCGGGAACGTGGTTTTAACCAAGCCAGCAAACTAGCCCAAGCCTTAGCCAGACTTCATCCGAACATTTTTGTGGTTGACGAAACTATTGTGAAAAAAATTAAAGAAACGAAACCACAGGTAACCTGTCGAACTAGAACGGAACGATTAAATAACGTCAAAAACGCTTTTGAGGCCCATCTACCTAACGGAATGCACCACCATCACTTCATCATAATCGACGATGTCAGCACCACTGGTGCCACCCTTGATGAAATAATTAAGGCCTTACGAAAAACCGCCGCCGAGAATATCTCGGCGGCGGTTATCGCTCACGGTTAAAAATCGATTATGACAAGTGCTTAGAAACAAGCTTGGTCATCTCAAACATGTTGACCATTTTCTTGCCATCAAAAACTTTAGTTAAGTTTTCATCAGCATTAATATTTCGCTTGTTCTTTGGATCTTGCAGATCATGCTTCTTGATATAAACCCAAAGTGCTTTTACAACTTCAGATCGAGGCATTGGACCTTTGCCAACCACAGCGGCTAAGTCGTCACTAATGGTCATTGGCTTCATAAATGCAGAATTGGCATTTGGCATATTAATTGTGTCGATTACTAATATGAAAGGTACTATACAACAGTTTGAGAAAAAATGCGAGATAACCACCTTAATCCACCATGGCATATCAATAAAAGTTATGTTACGATGACGCCTATTGGAGGGGTGGCTGAGTGGCCGAAAGCGCCTCACTGCTAACGAGGTAGGGGCTTTAAAACCTCTCGCGGGTTCGAATCCCGCCCCCTCCGCAAAATAAAGAGCTCAAAGCAGGGCTTTGTAGCGACTATATTTTTGCGAGAGTGGGGCGGGATTCGAACGCCGGAGCGGGCGAAGCCCAAACTCAGCAGAGTTTGTTCGCGAGGCGATGCCTAGACCAAAATTTAGTGACGACCAAGTTTTGAGTCGAAGGAGAATCCTGCAAAAAAGAAGACTGGAGAGATGGATGAGTGGCTTAAATCAACGGTTTACTAAACCGTCGAACCTTAATTGGTTCCGTGGGTTCGAATCCCACTCTCTCCGCCAAAAAGAAATTCTATCTCATGATAGAATTAATCAGATGGAATCTCGCAATAAACTCATCTGGCTATTAATGATTATCGGCAGTGCTGTCGGTGGCTTTATCCCCTCCCTTTGGGGCTCGGACGTCTTCTCTATTTCTTCAGTTATTTTTACTGCCATCGGTGGTTTTGTTGGTATTTGGTTAGGCTTTAAATTGGGTAGTTAGGTATAGATTCCCTTATTACTGACCATTTTCTGCCAACCGGCGATCAACTTAAAATGCTCTGGAGACCGTGCTCATTATTTAGATTCAAGCCAAAAAAGCAGAACAAAACTTAAAAAAATTTACCTTACTCAGCCTCAACTTCAAGATAACCATCAGCACCAAGCCATAGTTTCTTTTGCTCGCCAGTGGGAGTAGACCATTCAATTTTTATAACATCATTAACACTTCGAATTGTTTTAATACTTAAGCTACTACCTACACCACCGGGAAAATCACTAAAACTAATTTCCATATCTGGTTGGTTAGACCGATGTTTAATCAATCTACCACCCTCAATATCTAAATCAAAATAATTCTGGTAAAGCCACTGCTTAGCATCTTCTCCAACTTCATAATTAGTGGTATTTTCAGATTCGATACTTTGAACTTCTGACACACCAATTTTTTTTGATAACTGCCTCAACACAGCTTCTCTAAGTTTTTCATCACCCTCAAGAGCCTCTAAAATATTCTTAACCCTAGCGTCAAAAAGTTTTTCATTCAAAGATTGAGGTGACTCCTCTGAACCCCTAAGCAGCTCTTCTTCAAATGATAGGGCTTCATCTACTGCTTCATTGGCACCAAAACCTTCAATTCCATTATTCATAGTGAGTCTATTATATTGGTTTAGTAACCAGTTTATAATAAATTACCTGCGATAAAAAAACAATTTACAAACGAGTATAAGGCATTTTTTATAGTACAATACAAACATGAATCCTCTAGAGCCTTTAATTAAACATTTCCGCCTTACTGGTGATCAACTAAAAGCCCTCGAAAAACTAAAGATTAAAACCCTGCAAGATTTACTACTTCACCTTCCCTCTCGCTATGCTAGACAAGGTGAAGCCAAACAAATTGCCGATTTAGTGGTAGGCGAAAACGCGATCATCTACGGCAAAGTGGTTAAAACCAAGATCAGTAAAGCCTGGAAAAAGAAAATTCCAATGTCAGAGGCAGTGATTGAAGACGGCTCGGGTAAAATCAAGGCGATCTGGTTCCACCAAGCCTACATGGTTAAGAAAGTACCCGAAGGGGCTTTGGCTCAATTTTCCGGCAAAGTCACCGAACGTAATGGTGAAAAATATTTAGCCAACCCTGATATTGGTGGTAACGAAGTAGTCCCCGGCAATTCATTATTTGCTTCAGATGAGGCCATGAATTTACAAGCAGTCTATCCCGAAACTCGCGGTCTGTCTTCGGGTTGGCTTTACTATCGTATCCAAACTTTACTCGGAAAGCATACTCATGAACAACTTCCTGACCCGATCCCAAGTGAAATGTTAAAAAGATACAATCTCCCTACCCTCTCCACCGCTTTGGTTTGGATCCACACCCCCAAAAATGGTCGTGATGCGGAAGCCGCTCGCAAACGATTTGCTTTTCAAGAAATCTTTTTTATTCAACTTGATCGGATTGATAAACGTAATCGCTATCAATCCAATCTGTCTTTCAAAGTTAAGACTAGCTCGGAAGATATAAAAACTTTTACCGACCGTTTTCCTTTTCCCCTAACAAACGCCCAAACTAAAGCCATTGCCAATATTACGAGCGACTTTACTAAAGACAAACCAATGACTCGCCTCCTCGAAGGTGATGTTGGTTCTGGTAAAACAGCCGTCGCTGCAGCCACCGCTTTTGCCGCAGTCAAAGCCGGATTTGAAGTAGCTTATATGGTACCAACCGAAATATTGGCTCGCCAACATTTCGAATCGTTCATTAAATATTTTGAACATATGCACGTGGCGGTAGGCTTGATGACTGGTAGTGAGTGCCGTAAATTTCCCTCCAAGATCTACAAGGAACAACACACTCACATTTCTCGACCACAACTCTTAAAATGGGTAGCTAACGGAGATATTCCGATTGTGATTGGGACTCACTCACTGATTCAAAAATCAGTGAAGTTCAAAAAATTATCCTACGTTATTATCGACGAACAACATCGCTTCGGCGTCATGCAACGGGGCAAACTTCTCAAACAAGGTGGTGGTCACAGTGAAGTGCCACACCTACTTTCGATGACCGCCACACCTATTCCCCGCACTTTGTCTCTGACTATTTATGGCGACTTAGATTTAACTCTACTTGATGAATTGCCGGCCGGCCGCAAACCAGTAATTACTAAAATCATTAAACCAGACGAGCGTGAAAAAGCTTATGAGACCGTTAGGCAAGAGTTAAAGGCCGGCCGACAATTATATGTAATTTGTCCGCGTATTGATGAACCAGACCCGGATAAAGAATTTGCCCTGCAAACAAAATCAGCCAAAGCAGAAAGTCTACGCCTAAAGAAAAATGTTTTTCCCGAATACGAAATCGGCTTAGTCCATAGTAAATTAAAACCTAAAGACAAAGAAAAAGTCATGGCTGATTTTACAGCTGGTAAAATTGATATCTTAGTCTCCACTTCCGTAGTCGAAGTTGGAGTTAATGTCCCTAACGCTACTAATATTATTATTGAGGGCTCAGAACGTTTTGGCTTAGCTCAACTCCACCAATTGCGCGGTCGTGTCTTGCGCAGCTCTCATCAAGCCTATTGTTATTTACTGACTGAAACCAAAAATGAAAAATCTCTAACACGCCTCGACAAACTCATCACCGCTAAAAATGGTTTTGAACTAGCTGAGGCTGATCTTATGCTTCGTGGTGGTGGCACTCTAGCTGGGAGTAAACAGTGGGGTTTGTCTGATCTAGCCATGGATGCTATTCGTAATCTCAAGCTCGTTGAAGCTGCTCGCACCGAAGCCGAAAAACTATTAACTCAAGATCCTGACCTAAAAAAATATCCCCTTCTCAAAGACCGTCTCGACACCAAACCAGTCGATATCCATTTTGAATAAAATTTAACAAAACAAAAACCGCTCTAGGGCGGTTTTTGTAAAAGTCATAACTATAACTACTCTTAACGAAAGATCAGCCCCTGTAATTGTTTCATAATGCTCTGCAAGCTCAATGATATCGCGGCCAACTGACTTTGTGTGGCAGACTTGTTCAATAAGGTATATCGAGTTTGAAAATTAACTGTTTGGGTATAATCAGGAGTAAAATCATCATCAATATCCCACTTAACCCCATTCAATGTAAGTCGATATTGGCCAGACGTCCCCAAAGGACCAAGAGGTACCTCAACCGTCAATGATAAAGTTTCTGTCTCACCTTCTTCAATCCTGTAGTTGCCAGCCGGTGTAAGATCGCCACCGGTTACATTAGTAATATTTCCACTAATTGATTTAGAAGTAGTGGCCACCCCGGCTTTATCTACCACATAAAGGTAACCAATGGAGTTAGCTAAAGATGATAAATAAACAGTGTCACCAATAGCTCTTACTTTGAATTTTATATTAAACTGACCCATATCGTCATTATTTGATGTGCCCGTGTAAACCTGGGTATCAGTACTTACCAGAGTGGTTTGTATACCCTTAGTTCTAAACTCCTGCACCTTACCAAGAACGTAGCCTATCTTTTGATTTAGCGCCATACCATAACCATCTTGATTAACAACATGGATCGAACTTACATTTGCTTCAGTTATATCAACCTTAAGGGTATCACCTTCATCAAAACCACCTGACTCAATATCGTTAATGTCTCCTCTGATAATAAAATCCACAGATTTTCCAGCCTTCACAGCTAATTCAGGATAACTAAAATAAAACGTAACCACCCCAGAAGTCCCTTGAATAGTCACATTTTCTGACGCTAATTCTTGCCCAGCAACAATAAGACTAACGCTCTTTACTACAGACGCAACACTAGCACCTCCAACTGTCGTGATAGTAAGTGGAATTTTGCCAATCCTTACGTCAGAATTACCAACAGCCTTAAATGTACCACCCAGAAGAGCTACACCCTCAGTATCATTATAGTCATCAACAATCACAATACTTTCTCCTACGGTAGTCGGTCCATCCGAAACTTGTAAATTCGAAGATAAAACAACTACAACTTTAAAAGTTGAACTTTTAGCCATAACAGCATCTGTACCAGCTTTACGAACTTTTACATAAGCCATTGAGTTTAGAGGAACATTGGTACCTACACGAACATTGGACACTGACCCCGTATTAGCGATGTTTTGATAAGCAAAGAAACAGGCATCAGAGAGCCCTGTTCTCAAGTAACAAACAGAAACGTCAACATTAGGAACACTGCCGGTTGTGGTCCATTGTACGGACTTGGAAGTAGCTTGAACCCAAGTAGAAGGAGTACTTGTGCCAACAAGAACATTGGAAATAGAAGCTCCTGAGATAACTGTCCTTTCTACTCTATTACTATTACCGTTGGTGTTATTTCTAATCTCAAGCAGATATTGACCTGTCAAAATATTATTTGGAACATTGGCCACAATGTTCGTTGCGGAAGAAGAAACAATAACTAACTCTATAGGACTACCTTCAGGAATTAAGTTGTAATAAGGAATAAGAAAAACTTTAGAGTTAGACAATCTTTCTCCAGAAACAGTCACAGGTGAACCCAAGGTTAAAGACATGGGACTAGTGGTTGATATATATGGTCCCTTTTCACCAACAATTGCAATAGTGTTTGTTTTTTGACTAAGAGAAACTGATGAATGTGTATCGTTTGTATTGGACGGATTAGTTACATAACCAAGATTATAAAAATGGGAGTAATAACTACCGGCAAACAATTTACTAGAATCCCATTTATAAATATACGTAAAAGTTTTTTCTGAGTTAGCTGGTATACTCCAAGCCTTCCCTCCATATAAACCAGGGGCATACACAGACGCTGTACTACTAGCCAATGAGCTAGACTGACCAGGAGTCTGTTTGTTGGTATTATGGACCAAAGAAATTCCTTGATATTCACTAACATAAATCGGCACTGCCCCAGTTTTAACTTTTACCGTGTGGGTACTAATTACCCATGGTTGATCAGGTTTACTGGCATTATATTCTGTTTTAATTGAAGAACTAACAGGAGTAACAACCACACCCGTCTGCGCCGACACAAACGCAGTTGGAATTAATACCAAACCAAGAAGCACTCCAAATAAATATTTTTTCATAAATTTAATAAAAACTAGTAATAATAACTCGGATAAAAACTGTCTTACATAATAACACGGGGTGGTAAAAAGGAACTAGTGTGCTCTCTGGCTTGGATATTAAGCGTTCTGTGCTATCATGCAAAAACTATTGGTATGAAAAAAACCTTACTTATCACTGGCTCGCTAATAATCCTAGTTTTTGCCGGCATCGGCCTCTTTTTGACCGCTGGTTTTGTGGCCGTCAACATGGGTTGGACCAACAGCCAAGGCATAGTCGACAATAGCCTAACCACACAGACCAACAATGACTCAGAGGGAAAAAACTCCCAATATCCAGCCGGTACCAAATTCATCTGGAATCAAAGTTCTGAATGGCAAACTTTGAAAGAGGCTATCGCCAAAGACGCTCTATTAATCAAACAAGTCAGCACCCTAACCGGTATTTCACCTCGTCTTTTGGTTACCCCTTTAGTAGTTGAACAACTACGCCTCTTCCACTCCGAACGAGAGGTTTACAAAGATTTGTTTTCGCCTCTCAAAATTCTAGGCACTCAAACTCAATTTTCTTGGGGAGTTCTCGGTTTTAAAGAAAAAACCGCCAAACAAGTTGAAGATTATTTGAAAGACAAAAATTCTCCTTACTATTTAGGACCTCGATACGAACATTTACTTGATTTTAGCACCAGCGACATTAATAGCGAGCGATTTGATCGACTTACCAATTACAAAGACCGCTACTGGGCTTATTTGTATGGTGCTCTATATTTAAAACAACTGACCACCGGCTGGCAAAAAAGTGGTTACGACATTTCAGGGCGACCAGAAATTATTACCACTTTATTTAATATCGGTTTTGAAAATTCTAAACCAAATGCTAATCCTCAAATCGGCGGATCTGAAATAGATATCGGTAACCAAAAAATATCTTTTGGCCGTCTCGCTTACGAGTTTTATTACTCAACGGAACTCACCGACCAATTCCCAATCAAATAAATTAATTCGCAGTCACACCCCCTATCAATTAACTTTAACTAGTTGGAAATATTTACTGGGCCGACAGTTGAAATACCATTTGGAGGTGGAACAGGATCAATAGTATTACCTGAAACATAAGCTGTAACAGTAGTATTAGTAGTGTTGACTGACCCAACTCCAATCCCCGCCGTCTGACTATTAGTGATGGTATTATTCTGCACGGTTACGCCACTGAAATTAAACAGAGATATCCCAATCATTTCATTACTGATTTGATTACCAATAATAACGTTGCCAGACTGACTCATATAGTCCGCCCCGGGACCAAAAATAGTCACCGCATAAGCATCTCCACCATCAAAACGAATTCCATTAGTACCATACTTAGTAGAGTAGCCAGTATTAATCGGAATTGAAGTATCAGCAACCGTGTCGTGTTGGTTACGGATGTTGTTATTACGAATAATATTATTTCCTCCGGAACGGAAAAAGTTCACTCCAGGACAATCATCAGTCTCCTGACAATTTTCGTAAATTAAATTATTTTCAATGAGGGCACCATTAGCCGGCAAGCCTCCACCGGTAATACCGGAATTGTCATTTTGGTAAATAGTATTGTTTTGGATTTTTACATTTGGCATAAACATCCCAATCCCATGAGAGCCATTACCAGACAGAGTGTTACTTTCTAACACCACATTACTTCCACAAGTATTACACTCCCCCCACATATGAATTCCACTACCTTTGTTACCATCAGCTGTACTATAAGTAGAACCACTCGTACCACTGACCGCCGAATTACGAACTATCACGTCATCAAGTAAGGCTGGGGCACTACTATAAATAAAAATACCCCCCACTCCTTTGTTCGCATCAAGAGTTAAATTTTCCAGAACAATATGTTTAGAGTTGGCCACTACCACTCCAGCGCTAGGTGCGTCTGGATTACTAGTATTAGCTTCGCGAATAGCCAGCGATCTGACAGTAATATAGGAACGATTAAGAATATACACACCAAAATCATTGGCATTATTTAGATCTAATAACGGCTTGGCGCCCGTACCATAGTAACTAAAAATCACCGGATTACCTGAGGCTCCGGAAGTATTAATAATTAATTTTTCATTCCAGATACCTCCTTTTTTAAATAAAATTCGATCACCAGGACCAAACGAGCTCATACTGGAATTTACTTTAGCGATAGTTTTCCAAGCATTAGCTGAAGACAAACCATCTTTCTGGTCATCACCAGACTCACTATCAACATAAAAAATGTCACCAGTCGCACCTGCTATGTCACCAAGACCAGGGTCACCAGCCCCTCCGCCGGTTCCCCCACCCCCAGTACCGCCACCACCTGTACCCTCTCCACCAGTACCGCCACCACCAGAATTATCAACCACTACTTTGCTGGTTGTTAAAGTATAAGAACAAGTTTGATTAAAATCAGAACCACAAGCTGTTCCCTGAAACACAAAAGCAGAACCGGGCCGAATAGGGATACTCCTAATATATTCAGGAGATAAAGCTGTGACAATCTCTTGCCAATTAGCATTATCAGCATCATCACTCCGAATAGTAATACCCGGCTTACCTGGGTAATATTCCCGATCGGCGAAATAAAGTTCCAGAGCTGTTTTTACTTGATGCACTTGTTGATCATTAGCACTATCAACACTTTTCTGCCGAGCACTCGACAACGAAGACAGCACCACACTCGCTAGTAGGGCGATAATCGCTATTACCACCAATAGCTCGATCAACGTAAAACCAGCTTTTTTAGAATTTAGAAAATTAGTTTCGGTAAACACTCCGTAATAATATCACAGGAAAAGTGACAGGGCATCCAAGCCACGACTACATTTGACCGTCGGCTGGGACTTTATTTCTAATCCCCGGCACAGCCACCAATATAAGCAATACCACCAAAACAGCTCCAGCGAAACCTATCCCCACCCAAGGTAAAAAAGGATATTTTTCAGTCAAGCGACTTTCTTCTTTGTCACAAACATCGCCTATCTTGTCACCGTCTCTATCTTGTTGATCAACGTTTGGTTCATTGGGGCAATTATCGACTGAGTTCAAAATACCATCCTTATCAAAATCTTCACAAACATCCCCCTGACCACTGTTATCAATGTCAGCTTGGTCTGGATTTATAACATTAGGACAATTATCATTGATATCTAATACACCATCTCTATCAGAATCAGCTGGACTATAAATAGGATTACCCATAATTGCTGACGGAGTAACTGCTAAAAAATTATTGACGGTCACCAGATTGTCAGCTGTTAATTCGGCTGTTTCTCTGTCTGGGTTAGAATACAACCTATAGTTATGTCCTGGTTGAGCCAAAAAACGGACATAGCCAGATGTCACACTACCAACATTATTCTGCTCCAGAGAAAATTCACTAATGCGAAGCAGTTGTTCATACTCTAAAGTCACCATCCACCGCCTAGCTGTTGTTTCTGGAAAATTAATACTATTAGATAAATAAGGTCTGCGAGCTACTACTATTTTACCACTCTCTCCACCTGAGCTACCACCAAAAAAAGTCAGAACCTCAATATGAGTTGGTTTGGTAACATATTGACCCAGATCAATATTTAATTGAGACGAAGTGATTGGTTTCGCTGTATCAATAGTAATTGTAGTTCGACCAGAAGTACCAGTTAACGGAAACTCTGTGTAAGTACTGACGTTATTATCAATCATTAAATTGGCGCTATTACTAGCATCCGAAGCCGAGATACTCTCCGGCACTTTTTGAGCCACATTCACCTTGTTAACAAATCTAGGCTTGGCGGTCTGTTCTTCTATATCCCAAATTTTAAAGTTGAAAAATTTGAAATTACTGGACGGGAAATCAACTTGAACCACAGTTGGCACTACAATATTGAGATTATTAATGTCCTGATAAGAACGATAATTAGGAGCAGTAAGGTCCAAAGGATTCGACAAGCCAAAAACCGGACTAGTCATACTAAAAAAAACCAACATAGCAGCCCCACTGAAAAATAAATTTTTAATATACATCATCTTCCTAATTATTTTTGAATAATTCCACTACTACTTGGCCGGCGACCAATGAAGGCGGTGCTAATGAGTAGTACACCAACAGCCAGGAAAACAACCACTCGACCAATAATATCCATTTGCCAAACATCAATCGTCAAAAGTCGGCCCACCACAAATATTAACAGGGCTCCCCCATAACTAGTAATTGTTAAATGACCTCGCAAGCGACCCAAAACATAAAAACTTAGACCAATTAAGGTGTAAATAATTAAAGCGATAGTGACGGCGGTATCGGCTGAAGCCGCCAAACTATGAAGACACAACCAGATAATGGCGTAGCCATAGATTGACCCCAACACAGCCAAGATGAGACCAACCTGGCTAGCACTGGTGGATTTTTCCAAACGTGATTTGTGCCATAAATAATAACCTAAAGCCATTAAGGTTACCGCCAAAATAGATAAGACGGCCAAATCACCATGCCAAATTCCATCCCTCCAACTAGAAGAAACTAAACTAGGCAGAGACAAGGCCGCTGGTCCAATTAACACAAAACTAGTCATCTCAGTGACCTCAATCTTTTTAACCCCGGCTGAAACACCCAAAATTAGCAATGCGCTTTCCAAAGTATAAGCAATAGTTAAAGCTGGACCAGATAACTCAGTCGCTGTCGCTGTCGCCAACATCACTACCCCTAGACCAACGTATACATAAAAAGGTTCTTGTCTGCCAGACAACTTTAAGGCCACAAAGGCTCCAACCACAAAAACCACCATCCAAGCCGAAATAGTCAGACTTTGTAAATTGGCCGGCACCGTCTGAATGATCCAAGCCAACAACAACAAACCGTTACCAATCGCTGTTATGACAGCTGGCGCCAAATTTGAATTCGGTCGACGAATAAATCCCACCACATTGGCTACAAAAAACAAGCCAGCAAAAACATAAGCAAAAAGAAGTAGCGCCCCCTTATCGGTGTCAGTAAAGTTAATATATGTTAAGTGAGGCAAACTATACAAAACAACCAACATTAAACCAGCTGTTGCTACAACATCAAATCCCGTTATTGCTACTACCCAAATAGTACCGATTATTATGATCAACAAATAAGCAAATAAGGCGTTGTAGTCAAAGTTCCCACCAACAGTAAACGGAATAACCCCAGCCAAAGCAAGACTAATCAAGGACAGAGGCAAGCGTCGATAAATAACACTCATCAGGGTGACAAAAAAGATACTTGCCAGCATCAATAATAGAGCGCTAGTTGGAGTGAACATTCCATACACCGCTCGGGCGGCATAGGTAGTTAAAATAACAATAGTTGAACCTAAGGTTAAAAAAACACCTCCCTGATAAACATAGTTTTTAATCCTCCAAGCACCTAATACTATAATTAAAGAGCCTACCAATAATCCTAGACTAACCTGACCAACGGGACCAATCCAATTATTAGCAAAGGCGTATGATATAAACCAACCAACCCCAATTAAAACCAACAAAGCACCCAACTTAAGAAGCCAATCTTCTCGAAGCCAAGTAATCAAACGTTCCTCCGGTGATAAAACATCACTAACTTCTACCGACTCACTTGAAACTCTAGTCTGCTCTTCCGGTAAAGGAATAAAACCATCAGAAGACTGTTGATTAGTCGACAAACCAGACAAGGATATAGGTGGAACAATTTGAGGAATTTGTTTTACTTCTACTCCTTGAGATAATTTATTTTCTAGCGCCTTAACCCTAGAACCTAATCTAATAATATAAATAATAATCGCTACACTAACCACAAAACCTAGAGGCTCCATAAAAAAAGATAGCATTGTAAATTAATATTATTATAGTTCCAAGCAAACAACAAGAAAATATCCTCTATTTTTGGGTACAAAAAAGAGCGTAGGAACCCTTTGTCGCCTCTCCCATTACGCATAACGAAAGAGATTTTCAGAGCTAGATTGTGGTATTCCAAGATTGGCTCCGCTTTACCCGGAGATAAAGTTTCAATGCCTCCCACATATCCTATGTTCTAGCCTCCTAACACATTAGGCCATCAGAAGGGAGTTGAACCCTATACATTTAAATCCAAACTTGGCATCCAAATGCACCGACCACACGGCAATGTTTCCTACGCCCAGATCCTAATTTCTTACATAAACTAAAAAAAATGTCCACCCGCTTGGACTCGAACCAAGGACCCTCGAGGTATAAGCTCGATGCTCTAACCAACTGAGCTACGGGTGGTTATGTAAACAAGATTATTCTAATTTTAAGGCAGTGTCTATAGGATAATCTCCAACCGAAAACCTTTTGATACTATAAGCTAGGGCCGGCACCCCCAAATTACGGCCGATCTTTTCTGCTAAAACTCGAACATACACACCACTGCTGGCTGACACTTTTATTTTAATAACGGAAAAAACTTGGTCAGATCGATCACTTAGAATTTTATCCCAAACTGATTTTATGTCTGTCTGTCTAAAATCACCTACGACTTTATCAATTCGACTGTTTATCTTTTCCAGTAAATCGGAGCCGTTAATTTCAGTTAAAGAAACAAAATCTAGTCTAGTAATTTCTACTTGTTTAGAGACTAGAGTGTTATCTTCCAGTCTACGCCGGCCCGCAATTTTCGGGGACGAAAATTGCGGGTATTTCTGCTCAAAAATTCCGACCAGCTCAGCCAAAATTTCTCGCACCCGTGATTCCAAGACCACTTCTTCATTAAGTTTATATTCGGTCACCAAACCCATCACATCCCCCGTGTCGGTGCTCACCCCCAACAAAATTTCCGCCTCATATACTTTTGGTAAACCTAAATATCGTTCTCGACTAAAATTAGACTCACCAACTAACACCAACATCACACCCTCGGCCAACGGATCAAGTCGCCCAGCGTAAGATAATTTTTTGTCTTTGTATTCCGAAAACTTCTGACGCAACAGATCGAGAGTTTGCAGTGGCGTCAGACCGGCTGGTTTATACAACGAGAGGACCATCAGGTAAACCTTGCTTTGGCTTAATCCCATGAAGGATTAGGTGCTTTTCAAATTCGGCCCGCTCCATGGTTTCCATTTTGACCAGTTCTTCAGACATTTCGTCCAGAGCCTTACGGTGGTTAGTGATCACTTCATCTGCTCGAATCAAAGCTTCAGTCATAATTTTTGAGACTTCTTTATCAACAATCGTTTGAGTATTTTCTGATACAAACTTATCAGTTGCTATCACTCCACCAGTGATAGTCTTAGAGTCTCCACCCGCCAAATCAATCGGCCCAATCGCATCACTCATACCATAGCGAGTCACCATACTACGAGCCAAGGCAGTAGCTACTTGAATATCATTAGATGCTCCAGTGGTCATATCACCAAAAATCATTCGCTCCACCGCGTAACCACCAAGTGACACGGCAATGTCGTCGAGAAATTCCTTCCGTGAATTTAATTTACGATCTTCAATCGGTAATTTCAAAGTATAACCAGCGGCGTGGCCACGAGAAATGATCGATACTTTATGAACTGGATCGGAATTCGGTAAAACCGAAGCAATCAAAGCATGACCCATTTCGTGGTAAGCGGTAATTCTCTTTTCCACATCAGATAAAATATGACTTTTACGTTCTGGTCCGAGCATCACCTTCTCCACACTACGCAACAGATCATACTGACTAACCTCTTTCCGATCTTCGCGCGCTGTCAAAATAGCGCCTTCATTCATTACATTGGCTAAATCAGCACCCGAGAAACCTGGTGTTCGTTGGGCAATTACTTTCAAATCAACGTCTGGTGCTAGTGGTTTTTTGCGAGCATGAATAGCCATGATTGCTTCTCGATCTTTAATATCTGGTGGGTCAAGTACTACTCGTCGATCAAACCGGCCCGGTCTGAGCAAAGCCGGATCAAGCACATCTGGTCGGTTAGTCGCCGCCATAATAATCAGTTTCTCGTTTGGTTCAAAACCATCCATTTCCACCAAAATCTGGTTTAGAGTTTGCTCGCGTTCATCATTACCACCACCCACTCCTGAGCCCCGGTGACGACCGATTGCGTCTATTTCGTCAATAAAAATAATCGACGGCGCCGCTTTCTTGGCCATTTTAAATAAATCTCGCACTCGGGAAGCGCCCACACCCACAAACATTTCCACAAACTCCGAAGCGGACAAATAAAAGAAAGGTACCTCGGCTTCACCGGCCACCGCTCTCGCTAGCAAAGTCTTGCCAGTTCCTGGTCCGCCAATCATCAATACCCCTTTTGGAATCCGGGCTCCAATATCCAAGAACTTTTTAGGATTTTTAAGAAAATCAACAATTTCCATCAACTCATCTTTGGCCTCTCGAACTCCCGCCACATCTTTAAAGGTCACTTTTTGTTTGGAATCATTTGGATCAATGATTCGCGCTCGCGATTGACCAAATGAGAAAGCTTGCATGGAAGCCCCTTTGACCTGACGACTAATCATCCAGAAAAAGATAATCACAAAAATTATCGGGATTAAGATCGGCAATAAGTTCAACAGCCAGAAACCCCAACCGGAAGGATTATCAACAGTCACTTTCACTTTACCTAAAGCTTCTGGATTAACTCCATAAAGAGACAGCGTTTCCGACAAAGAACTCTCCGCTTCTTTGCGGGACTTACTTTGAGTCGAGTCTTTATAAGTAGCGGTTAGTTGATCACCGTTAACGTCGATGGCCGTAATTTGACCAGTCAAAACCGCTTGAGAAATTTCAGACAACGAAACATCTTTAACCTTATTTTTCTGTTCCGCCAAACTTGAATAGAGACCAACTAAAAACATTAGTATTAATAAGGTCAAAACTACCTGCCCAGCCAAGCCACCTAAAGCATTATTATCGCCCCCTTGCCACCATGATTTTTTGGATTTTTTAGCCATATATTGATAGACCCTAGTATACTGAAAAGTCGAAAAAATGAAAGATTTTGCCAGAAAAAATAAAAGGTGACGAACCCGGTTTCCCGACTACGCCACCCTCCCAAGATTTCGACAAGATCACCCCGCAAAGAAAGACAGGCTACTTCTTCGGCTTCTTCTTTTTCGGCTTCGGCTTCGGCTCGGCCGGAGCAACCTCGAGCAAGCAGCCCGAAATGTTGCTCAATCGGCTAGCCGTCTGGCCACAACCGTCTTCACAGATAAGTTGAAGTTCAACTTTCTGCGGGTGGTTGTTGGCCCGGATCTCGTTGGCGCCGACTAGCCGTGCACCTGTGACCAGGTACTGCCGACCCTTCTTTCCAACACAACAGTCGCTTTTGAGAGCGTCTGCTGTGAACTGAACCTTCTGGTTCGGTCGGAGAAGGACCACACCCTTACTTGTCCCCGCCTTCGCTGCTGCCATGACAATACCCATCCTTCTAAAACATTTTGATTACTACCCAATGTAGCAACCCTAGATCCAAAAATAACTTTACACCTTATTATTATATAGTGTCAAGTAAAAACCTGTTTTTGGCCATATTTAGTAACGCCAAAATAAAAACCACCTTAAGACTTCCATAACTTCTCGTACCAGTCCCAAGTAAAATGCATGATCAAAAAAGCCGGAATATAAATCGGTATTAGAATAATAGCCAGAGCAAATTTCGCTTTGGAATCTAAGTTTTTCACTGCGTTATGAATCTTACCAAAATCTGTTAGAATTTGTCTATGTCTACTTTTGTGCACAATAAAAAAGTGAATTTCAATTATGAAATTACCGACACTTTTGATGCTGGTATCGAACTACTGGGTCCCGAGGTTAAATCACTGCGACTAGGTCAGGCTTCTCTTGATGGGGCGCATGTCATTATTCGAGGGGAAGAAGCCTATTTAGTCGGCGCCACTATCGCCCCTTACCAGCCCGGCAACAAGGACTCCAAGGTTGATCCGACTCGAACCCGCCGACTTCTGTTGTCCAAAAAAGATATTGCCGAATTGATCGGAACCGGGGCTCGCAAAGGATTGACATTAGTGCCGATTTCAGTGTATAATAAAGGACGTTACATCAAGCTTTCGATCGGTGTCGCTCGCGGTAAGAAGAAATTTGATAAACGCGAAACACTGAAGAAAAAGGAAGCTACTAGAGATGTAGCCAGATCGTTGAAAGATTTTTAATATGGGGATGCCAGTTTAGACGAGAGATTACTGGTGTTCGCGCCAAACGGAGGAGGTTACCTAGCTCCTAAAAAACGGTAACAACCTATGAGTGCAAAAACTGCCTCAAAAGGAAGTGTGGCTTCGCCATACTCTCCTCTAGCTTTCGCTTTAGCCTAAGCTAGTGCTTGCCCAGATTGTGAGTGGCTGTCTGGACCAAGTATAATAGTCGCCAATCTTCGGACTCAAAGTTGTCTTGCTTTGAATCCAAAAACTTAAAGACTCGGCCGGGTGATGCTTTTGTGGCTTTTTGATATCACCTGCTTAAAAAATTGAAAGGCACTATGTTTGGTAGAAACGCTCATCATACCCTCCCGGACGTGGGTTCAATCCCGCCATCTCCACAAAAATAAGGAACGCAGTGACTATATTTTTGTAGGATGCCGCCAGTTGTGCCTAACTGGCGGCGCCACAAATACTATGGGTATTTTCCCGTCAAAGTTTTTTATTTGGCGGCACCACAAAAAATAACCAGTGACTTTTTTGTATAATACCGCTAACCACTTACAGTTATCAGCACCACAAGCAATTACCACCTTCATGGGTGGTTTTGTTTTTTGGGGTTGACTTCCCCATCTTAACCAGGCATAAATAATACTGGATCAAGTTGCTAACCATAAGGGAATCGTTCCATGCCAAAACGACGTGTCCGTTTTTTGTTTGCGATCTGTGGTTGGAGTGTGAACATTATCACCATTCCACCGAGTGGTGTTGTACTGGAACATTTGCACTGGATCAAGGAGGAAGTCTATATCGGTCTGTCGGGAGTTGGTAAACTGACAATTGACGGCCGGACTACCAAATTCAGTCTCGGCTCGATTCACCACATCCCCACCGGGACCTCTCACGGGTTAACAACCGAAAAAGGTGTCAGGTTCCTAACCCTCGAGGGCCCAACTTTACCCAATGACACCATTTTTGGACTAAATGGACCCTACCCACCCCGCCCGCCAAGAAGCCCCGCTTCTGGTCGGCGGGGTTTTCTTTTTAATCTTAATCATTGACACAAATAGAAATTTATTGCAGTAATATGACCAGCATAACTAGGTGTTCTAGTTATTTTTGGATATAGGTCTTCACAACATAGGAACCAAAGGGAGGTGAAAGAAATGGAAAAACATTTCAAGCCATGGCCCAACGCCACCACACAACTACTGTGGGAAATCTGTCTGGTGCACATCCAGGAGACTGATCCTTTGCCGCTCAACGGCCGGAAAATCCGGCGCCGGGCGGGGCAAATATTCAGCTGGATACGGAAGTTCGACGACCAGACCAGTCTTCAAACCTTGATCCTGATCCTGGTTGAAGGACTGAAGGTGGTAGTCGATCGGTGCACCAACGAGGCTCTCAACCTCGATTACCGCCCAGCCCCCAAACCGATCCCCGAGTCGCTCCAGTCGATCATGCCTGATGAGAGGCTATGGGAAATTTTGTGGCTGATGATGGCTTACAAAATTACCAACACCCCTATCCTCTGGGGAGACGAAGGTATCAAGGTCATCGCCACCAACCTGACCAACCAACTCACCAGCAATGGTATGCCGGTGAACGAAGATCACACCATCAACGTGATCCGAGAACTGTTGGGTCAAGTGGTGACCCAACCTCGCTAACATCCCAATCATGGGTGTCCCCTTGATTGGGGCCTAAACGGTAATTCGACCTCCCGGCTCACGCCGACTTGGTCGAGGATAAGAACGTTCCCTATGATTCACTGCCGGTCGAAGCGCAAGCGCTTCGGCCGGTTTTTCCTTTCCTTAAAAACTTGACCAAAAATAAATAGCATGTAATAGTATCGTCTGGAGATTCTGGGAAATAGTTCCTGGAATAACGTTTACCTAGAGAGGTTTTCGCACATGCATAGCAACGGTATTGTCGGGGTTAAAGCTAACGGTTTCCAGGCGGGAGACCGGGTGACCCAAAAAGGTGGCGAGAGTGCCTTTGAGGTGCTTACCGCCGTAAGCAAAGAGGGTAACAAAGTTGCCCTCAAGTCGCTGACCGGCAGCCTCGCGTTCGTGGAGCTGGCCGAGAACTTGGTTCTCGCGTAACCCAAAACGTTTTTATACACCTCCCCGAGCCACCAGGCCCGGGGAGGATTCTTTTTTATAAAGAAGCCAAGGGTTTGACCCCGTAGTAGATTTTGGTATTGGTCATAGACCCACTCCGCCTGTCAGGACGGAGTGATAACAAAATTCACTACCGGGTTTGACTTTTCTCCCAATTTCCCTTACTATTGTTGGGTACAGCCGTCGAATAGACGGTATTAATTTACAAGGTTTTTGAATAAATACATACGCATCAATAATCAGATAACCGCCAAAGAACTCCGAGTAATAGATGACGAAGGAGGTAATTTGGGAGTTATTTCGAAAGAAGAAGCTTTGAAAGTCGCTCAGGAGCGAGAAGTGGATTTGATAGAAATATCACCAGCCGCCAATCCCCCAGTAGCTAAACTCATGGACTTCGGTAAGTGGCAATATCTAGAAAATCGTAAAGATAAACTAGCTAAAGCCAAAAGCCATATTATTGAAACAAAATCCTTGCAGATTAAAATCGGTACCGGTGAGCACGATCTAGGCTTGAAAGCCAAAAAAACAGGTGAATTCTTAGCTGAAGGTCACCGGGTCAAGATTGAACTATTCTTACCAGGTCGGTCCAAATTTTTGGAAAAAACCTTCCTAGGTGATAGATTAGAGAGAATCCTAAGACTAATTCCTATCGATTACAAAGTAGCCGAAGGACCAAAACAAGGACCAAAGGGTATTTATGTGATCGTCGAGAAAGGTTCAGCCAAAGCCAAAGAAGAAGAAACAATCCAAACAACCAATCATGAAAACCAATAAATCATACTCTAAGCGTCTACGAGTAACCAAAACTGGGAAAATTTTGGCTCGTAAAGCTGGTAAAAACCATTTTAATGCTAAGGCTTCCCGTTCTTCTCAGTTGACTGGCAAACGCATGACCCAAATCGTCATGACTAATAAAAGCGCTTCCCGCTTCTTGTCAGGTTTATAATAATAAGCTAGTAATACATACACCATGCCACGCGTAAAACGAGGAACAATATCAATGAAGCGACGACGCAATGTCCTTAAACAGGTCAAAGGCTTTCGTTTTGGTCGCAGTACTAAGGAACGATCAGCTATTGACGCTATCCTCCACGCTGGCCGCAGTGCTTATGGTCACCGCCGTGACAAGAAAGGAGATTTCCGTCGTCTTTGGAACATCAAGATCGGCGCAGCTCTCTCCCCGTTTGATCTTTCCTACAGTAAATTCATTGGTATGTTAAAAACCAAAAACATCGAATTAGACCGAAAAGTAATGGCTCAAATTGCTGAAACCGAACCAGAATCATTCGCTCGACTAGTAGAACAAGTTAAAGCCTAAATTTAAACTAAAAAACTCCCCAAACCGGGGAGTTTTTTAGTTGCTTCAAAAAGACTACAGATCAAGAGTCACAATGTCACCCTCTTTTGGTACGGTAGCATTAATCCCAAAAGTATCGTGTAAGCGCTGAGCTAAGAAAGAAGCCGACTTAGGTTCACCCATGGCAACGAATACTTGTTTGAGGGTTTTGGTGGTAGTGGATACAAAATCAACCAACCCATCACCGTCCTTATGACCAGAATAACCAGTAATTAAAATCACCCTACCATTAACAGGAACATCTTCACCGAGGATTCTAATACTCTTGGCTCCCTCTTGAATCACCCGACCCAAACTACCTGAAGCTTGATACCCGGCAATAACTAAGGAACTATTTGGATCTGGTAAATAAAGTTTTTCATGATGCAAAATACGACCACCATTGGACATACCCGAGCCAGCCAAGATTATCTTCCGAGCGCCAGCATAACGAATCGCTTTAGATTCATCTGTTGATTTGGTCATATGGAGTTGCGGGAAGTGAAATAAACCATCCCCCTCTCTCATAACCTGACGAGCGTCTTTGTTAAAATAGCTTTGATACTTCTTATAAATAGCGGTTACCTCGATCGCCAGTGGTGAATCTAAAAACACTGGCACTAAAGGAATTTCTGAATTTTCCATCATATTTTCGATCTCAAACAAAAACTCCTGAGTTCTCTCAATCGAAAAAGCCGGGATCATGACCGTTCCACCATTAGCTAAAGTATCTTTAATGGCTGCCCGTAGCTTTTGACTTCGTTCGTCTCGGCCTTCATGGTTGCGATCACCATAAACACTTTCCATCACCATGTAATCAATGTCGGTGATAACTTCAGGATCAGGCAATAGAGGGGTTGGTGAATTTCCTAAGTCGCCAGTAAACATTATTTTCTTGCCATTATAAGTAAACTCTACCATCGCTGAACCTAACACGTGCCCAGAGTCGCGCATAACGGCTTGAAATTTGCCAACTGTAATTGGTTCATGATATTTAGCGGTTTGCCATAAACCCATGGCTTGTCTGACATCGTCTTGATCGTAAAGTGGTGGAACATTATCACCTCGGGCTTCCTTTTCCATTACTCCCATACTATCGATTAAGGACACTGCTGAAATATCTTTAGTTGGTGGAGTAGAATAGATCACACCAGTAAAACCATCTTTGACCAACTTAGGAATTCGACCAATATGATCCAAGTGAGCATGAGTCACAAACAAAACGTCTATTTTGGTGGGATCAAAATCAAACTTCTCACGATTGTTGTCTTCTGACACTTTAGTCCCCTGAAAAAGACCACAGTCGATCAAAATATTTTTCTCTCCGTCAGAAATCAAAAAATTGGAACCGGTCACACTTTCGGCTCCACCTAAAAATTTAATAGTTACTTGATTAGTCATGGCCACATTGTAACGTAAATTAACCTTCTCTCAAAACTGTTCGACAGACTCGACAAGCTCACTGCAAGCTAGCTCACAATAAACCTTTCGACCAGCTCAAGCTAAACAAAAACCGCCCAAAGGCGGTTGTTGTTTAGGCAACTAGGATAATTACCAGGGTATTTCTACGTGGGTGTCCGCAACATCAGACCAAGGTCTAACGCAATTGAGACTCCCTGATAATATTAATCTGGATAATCCTAGGAACCTCTGCTTATTATAATCCTCCTTTTTGGGTATGCAATACAAAATCACTAACGTAATACAAAAAAATAATTCAGTAAATAACACTTCCAGAAAAAGCATACTGCGTAAAGGTATTTAATGGAACAAAACGAAACATATCTCGCAAAGGGGGTTTGCGGAGTGACGACGACACAACTTCAGGATTTTTTAAGCTTCAAAAAATCCGTACCCTTTGCGAGATGATGTTGAGTGAATCTAAAACCGTTTGTATTGAAAAATAGTATCGTTACCAAACCAGTGTTTTATTTCATGTTCAGCTTCTTGTTGATTTTCCGAAGCGTGAACCAAATTCATCATCACCCGATGTTCACGATTAGCGATTAGAGGAGAATCAACCGAAAAATCGCCCCGGATTGTTCCCAGTTCTGCCAGATAAGGTGAAGACGGGCCAACTATTTTACGCACCATATCGATCGCATGAGTTCCTTCTATTACCATTTTTACTAGTGGAGCGGAAGTCATATACTCTACCAGCCACTGACGGATATTTTGACCGATCTGTAAATTATCATCTGTCCCATATTCAGCCTGAGGGTCAATACCGTATTTTTCTAAGTTGGCTAAAGTTTTAGTGCCGAGCCGAGCAATCCAAGCCTCATCTTTAGGATAATGACCGTCGATCTGCTCGTAAGTTGGCTGAAACATATCCATCGCGACCACCTTTAGGTCGCGTTGTTCAAACCTCTTTATAATCTCCCCAATCAAACCTTTACGCACCCCATCAGGCTTGACCATGACAAATGTTTTTTCTTCTTTGGTATTAAACATAATGATTGGATTATAACGCTGTTAAAATAATCGGACCACTATCAGTCACCGCAATCGTGTGTTCAAAATGAGCACTGAGTGTTCCATCAGCTGATACAAAAGTATACTCATCGTCCAAGAGGTCAGTCTCTTTGGTGCCTAAGGTAATCATCGGCTCAATCGCTATAACCATTCCCGCTTTTAACTTCTCACCAGTACCAGCTTGGCCAAAATTGGGAATTTGTGGATCTTCATGAACTCCATAACCAACCCCATGGCCAGCTAAATCTTCAATAATTCCATAACCAAAAGGTTTAATATACTGCTCAATTGCAAAGCCAATATCACCCACTGTTTTCCCCACCACCGCTTGAGCGATAGCTAGATCGAGGGCTTTTTTAGTTTGACTGATCAAATTTTGAACCTCCTCCGACACTTCACCAACAGCCAAAGTAATCGCCGAATCCGTAAATAACCCAGCGTGAACCAAACCTAGATCTAGAGTCACCACGTCTCCCTCTTTGATCTCATATTGACTAGGAATACCATGAACGATCTCATCGTTCACCGATACACATAAAGCCGCTGGATAGGCCAATCTAGCCCCTTTGGGGCGATAATTGAGGAAGGCTGGACTGTCACCGTATTCTTTAATTAAACGCCTAGCTTCATCGTCCAAATCCCTAGTTTTGACCCCTGGTTTAACCTGAGTCGCTAAAGTAGTCAAAATAGAGGCCAATCGCTTGCCTCCTTCTCGTAAAATCTGAATTTCTTCTTTGGTTTTTAGTTTAATCATAAATTAGCCAACAGTTCACTATGAATCTCTTCGATAGTCTTGAGCCCATCAAGTTCTATAAACCTATGTTTATCATGATTACGATAAAATTCAATAGTTGGAGAAACGTCGTGGTCAAACCAATCCAATCGCTTCTCTATTTCATCAGAACTGCGATCGTCATCACGACCCCTAGCCAATAGACGCCTTTTAGCTTCCTCGCGAGTGATATTAAGGTGAACCACCACCACATTTTGCCGATCATAAAAATTGAGAGCTGAATCAAGGGCTTTGGCTTCAGCTAATGCCCGTGGAGTACCATCAAAGATTAGATGTTCAGTTCCAGTGAAAGATTCAATCAACACATTAGCCCACATCCACACAGCCAAAAAATCTGGTTGACGGACACCAGTAGACATCACCGCTTTAGATAATTGACTAGAGTGTGAATCACCTTTAATAAAATTCCTAAATCCATCACCGGTTTCTACTAGAAAAATTGGTGACTGATCTTGGGTGGTTAGGTAATCTTTCAGTAAACCAGCCTGGGTCCCCTTACCACAACCAGACCGCCCAATAAAAATAAAAGTTTTTAAATCCATATAATTACTAATTTCCAAGGGGAACAACATTGGATGTACAAATCCTATCATAACCAGTATTTTGATCATCAATAACTCCAGTCCCTCGAAAATCATTATACCAACACTTTCCAGGCTGCGACTCTAAAGGAAACTCAAAAATAAAACAACTAGGATCTGAACTGACAGATCCAGGACAAATTGGAGTATAAATACCCTCAATAGCCGGAGTGCCAGCTGGGGGCGGTTTTAAATATTGATTGATTAAATCATCATCACCGTCAGTCCCTTTAACAGGATCCCCCGGATAATAACTCCTATCGTTAAAAAATAATTCAAAACCTCTTCTATATTCGGCTGCATATTGAATACGAGCACTGTCACGCGCTTTGGCACGTGCACCACCAAGAGAAGTAAGTACCACCGAACTCAAGATGCTAATAATCGCAATGACTACCAATAGTTCTATTAATGTAAAACCTACTTGTTGTTTCATAAAAAAATTAATTATTAAGAACAGTACAGCCTAAAACTTCTTCTCCGTTTTCATCAACTCTTTCCCCCTTACCTCTAGTATCATCATACCAACAATAACCTGGTTTAGAGTTTAACTCAATCTCAGCGATATAGCACTGACCAGTCGGCTCACAGTCGTGGGTAGTAAATGCCATTTTAAAACGATTATCATCGAAAGCGCCTCCATTATTCAAATTACAGTTCCGAGCAAATCTACCCAACTCAGCCAAAGCGGCTGCCAAAGTTCCAGCCCCAGGGACATCATTACCAATATAACGATTATTGTCCAACATAAAAGCTTGATTACAAACACTAAACTGTCTCAAGACATCAACATTTCTAGAATCAAGGGCTTTCAATTTGGCCTGATTAAGGCTAGCTAATACAATACTAGATAATAAGGCAATAATGGCTATTACCACCAACAATTCAATAAGGGTAAAACCAGAACGTTTTACCATATAAATGGGATAACTATAGCCAGAGTAATTAAGACTAAAGAAATTACCACTAAGACAACATTAGCCTGCTTTGGACTACTGGCCCAACCTTTTTTAATCAGAAAACCAGCCAAACCCCCAAGGGCTACAGCTGGTCGACTAACAATTAAATTATCAGGTTGGTCAGAGTTATATAAAATTGGATCTGAACTCATACCCTCCATTATAACACAGGTCTAGTATTCTCGCATGGTCACCTGGGCTTCGATTTTCTTCATTAAGTCCAGAGCAACCGAGACCACAATCAATAAGCTAGTTCCCCCGATCGCAAACGAGGCAATACCAGTTAAACCTTGGATAATCAGCGGCAGCATAGCCACAATGCCCAAGAACAAAGCCCCGATCAAAGTCAGTCTAGTTAAGATTTTGGAAATGTATTCGGCTGTCATTTGGCCAGGTCTAATACCAGGAATAAATGCCCCACTCTTTTGAAGATTGGTTGAGACCATTACTGGATCAAAAGTAACAGCTGAATAGAAGTAAGTAAAAACAAAGACGAATAAGAAATACAATCCGCCGTAGATCCATTGGTTGTTGAGAACGGACAACATAACCTCTGCAATTGATTGTAATGTGGCATTAGAAGCTTGAGCTAAGAAGTTAGCAATCATCTGAGGAAACAGCAAGATAGATAAAGCGAAGATGATTGGCATCACACCAGCATTGTTAACTCGGATTGGCAGATAGGTAGAAACCCCACCATAAACCTTGGAACCTCTCACTTGTTTAGCATAAGTCACTGGAATAGGTCGTTCTGCTTCGGTTACAACAACAATAGCGGCAATCACCACCACCGCTCCGATCAAAAAAGCAATATAAAGAGGAATTTGCGAAATATCAAAAGTAATCCACAGCTGACTAATATTGGAAGGTAGACTAGCGACAATACCAGCAAAAATGATTAGCGACATACCATTTCCAATCCCATACTCAGTGATCAACTCCCCAAGCCACATCAGTAAAATAGAACCAGCCGCGACCACTACAACGTTAAGCAAACGGTCACTTAAGGTCACGCTAGATAAAATCCCCTGGCGCTCTAAAATCAACAACAAACTAAAAGCTTGAAGGGCAGCTAGAGGTAAGGTCAACAAACGGCTGTATTGGGCCAACTTGCGGCGACCAGCTTCTCCATCTTCATGAAACAACTCTTTAATAGTCGGAAACACCAGTGTCAACAACTGCATAATAATCGAAGCGGTAATAAAAGGACCGACACCGAGCATTAAAATAGATAAATTAGACAAACCACCACCAGAAAAGATGTTTAGCAGACCAAAAAATTGGTTGTCAGAAAAAAATTGAGTCAGAGCTGCATGATCAACGCCTGGAATAGGAATAGAAGTTCCTAAACGAAACAAAGCTAAAATCAACAAGACAAAAAGAAGACGAAGTCTTAAGTTGCCGTCTTGGAGTACGAGATTTATTTTCTGAGACACCGTTGACATATTTGGTTGAAATTAAGCTACTTTACCACCCGCTTTTTCGATCGCCTCTTTAGCTGAAGCGGATACTATACACTTTGACACAGATAGCTTTTTAGTCAAAGTACCCTGACCAAGAATCTTAACTACTGGCATTTTACCATCAATTCGACGAATCAAATTTTTAGCAATTAATGATTTAGGAGAAACCACTTCCCCTACCTGGAAAGCTAGTTCTAGTTTATTAAGGTTAACTACTGCTGACTTATCTAACAAAGGAGTGTTGGAGTTTTTACCATGACCACGAAGCTTTGGTAGTCGCTTAATCATATCACGCATTTCTGGACGCATTCGGTGACCAGCACGGGCTTTTTGACCCTTAGTACCACGACCAGCAGTTTTATCGCCTCGGCCAATACGGCGAGGTTTCTTGTTGGGAGTATTTCGTTTTATAGAGTGAATTTGCATAATCGTAAACTTACTTCTTAAGTTGTTTTAATTTCTTCAAAGCTTCAATGGCGGCTCGACTGTTGTTTAATTTGTTTTTACTGCGAGACAAAATTTTACTACCAGTATCTTTAACGCCAGCTAGGTCGAGTACATTTCTCACAGAGCTACCTGCTACCAATCCGCGACCAGGAGCTGGTTTCAAAGTTACCACTGAGGCACCATACTTGGCTTCAGTCTCGTGAGGAATAGACATGGTTTTAGTCAAAGTCAGAGTGATCATGTTTTTCTTAGCGTTGTTAAGAGCTTTAGTGATAGCAAGTGAAGTATCACCAGCTTTGCCAATTCCAACTCCTACTCGCCCTTTACGGTCTCCAGCTACTAAAGTAACAGAGAAGCTGAAACGGCGACCACCACCCATCACACGAGTTACTCGACGAACACTAACCACTTTGTGATCAAATTCTGGTTTAACTCTTTCTGGTCGACGACCAGTATTGCCACGGCGAGGACCACCAGTGCGTCCACCTCGTCTATCTGCTCCTTGTCCAGTTTTGTTCTTAGTTTCTTCCATAATGTATATTAAAATTTAAGACCACCTGCTCGGGCTCCTTCAGCCAGCGCCTGCACTCGGCCAGTGTAGCGATAACCACCTCGATCAAAAACTACCTCTTCAACCCCCTTCTCTTTGGCCAAACTGGCTAGTTTTTTACCAGCTTCGTGAGATTGATTAACTTTAGCAAAAGGAGTTTCACCTTTAACTGCTTTCACTCCCTTAGTAGTGACCGCACACAAAGTCTTGCCTGATTGATCATCAACTAAAGCCCCATAAATATATTGGTTGGAACGGAAAACTGACAAGCGTGGTCGAAGAGCCGTACCCGCTACTTTGGCTCGGACTCGGTTGTGACGCATTTCCCGTCGTTTAGTTAATGATGTAATTCTACTCATGATAGTTTAATGTTTAAGCGGCTGTTTTCTTACCTTGCTTACGACGAACATGTTCATTGTCGTAACGAATTCCTTTACCTTTGTAAGGTTCTACTCGTTTGTAATCACGCACCTTGGCACAGAACTGACCAACTAATTCTTTATCAAAACCGGTCACTGTCAAGGCATTTTTTTCAGCCAACACCTTCAAACCGTCCGGAATAGTTAGAGTTACTTCGTGAGAAAAACCAACATTTAAAGTCAAAGTGGTACCGTTTACATTCCATTTGAAACCAACCCCTTCAATTAACATTTTTTTGGTGAAACCGGTACTAACACCGATAACCATGTTTTCCACGTGAGAAGCATAGGTTCCCCACAAAGCACTATTGGCAACAGTTTCTTTAACTGGTTTGAAAGAGATGGTACCGTCAGCAATAGTGATTTCAATATCTGATTTAAATTCGCGAGTCAAAGTACCCAAAGGTCCTTGAACTTTTAATTCATTCCCCTCTTTAGTGACGGTAACCTTCTCAGGGATAGTGATAATTTTTCGGCCGATACGTGACATGATAGTAAAATTACCAAAGAGTGAATAATAATTCGCCACCGACTTTAGCGACCTTAGCCTCCTTCTCGGTCATTACTCCTTGAGGAGTAGTCAACACTGCAATACCTTGACCTTGGCGCACAGAACGAAGATCAACCACACGCTTGTACACCCGACGAGACGGCTTGGAAATACGAGTGATAGTAGTCAACTTAGACTTACCAGCTTCATAAGCAATATCACACTGAATAAACTTCTTCACTTTCTTACCTCGCTTGTTGGCGGCTGTTAAGTAACCTTCTTTAACTAACACCTCAGCAATCGCCATTTTTAAATTAGAGTAAGGAACAACCACAAATGGCTTTTTGACCATTGAGGCATTCTTGATAGTTACCAACATGTTGGAAATCGGATCAGTCGTCATAGGAATTACCAGGATGATTTCTTAATACCCGGGATTTGACCTTCGTTGGCAAATTCACGGAAGCAGATACGGCAAAGGCCGAAGTCACGCATAAAAGCTCGCTTACGTCCACAACGAAAACAACGTCGGACAACGCGAGATTGGAACTTAGGTTTCTTTTGTGATCTTGCGATCACCGAAGTTTTAGCCATAAATGCTCTACTTTTCGGGTAATTATTATTAAAACAGGCCCTCGTTAGGCCGGCTTTTATCCTATCAAGAAAGGCCTTCGGTGTCAATTATTCACTAATCTGGTATTGCCAAAAACGGTGATATATTTCCTCATTTTTAATAAGCTCTTGATGATTTCCGTCTTCTACTATTTTACCCTTATCCATCACAATAATCCGGTCCATTTTCTGGATAGTACTGAGTCGGTGGGCAATAACAATCGTGGTCCGACCCTTAATTAAGGAATCGAAGGCCTCTTTGATAAATCCTTCACTTTCGGTATCAAGTGACGAAGTTGCTTCATCGAGGATAATAATTGGCGCTCGTTTAAGAATTGCCCGAGCGATGGCCACACGCTGACGCTCACCGCCGGAAAGCTTCACTCCCCGCTCACCGACCAAGGTATCATACCCTTGCGGCAATTGACTGATAAAATCATGAGCATAGGCCTTTTTAGCAGCTTCAATCACATCTTCCATGGTCGCTTCTTCATTACCATATTTGATATTCTCCAATAGGGACCGATGAAACAAAGACGGATCTTGTGGCACATAGGCAATATTCTGACGAAGATCATCTTGGGTAATAGAGTCAATACGTTGACCATCAATAGCAATCTCACCCGACTGTACGTCAACGAATCGCAAAATAAGTTTAACCAAGGTCGATTTACCACAACCAGATGATCCTACTAGGCCCACTTTCTGGCCAGCAGGAATTGTGAGATTAAAATCAGTAAATACTGGATTGGTTGGATGATAATAAAAATTAACCTTATTAAATTCAATAGCTCCAGCCTTAATAGCTGGTGTTTGGGAGGTAGTTAAATCTTTAACTTCAATTGGTCGTTCAATAATGTCGATCATTTCGCTAGCGTCAGCCAGGGCTTCGGTAAACTTACTAATAGAGCGTCCCAGGCCCCACAAATGAGCAAAAATATTAGCAAAGACTAGTTGAGCCAAGACCAGTGTGCCTACACTAATTGAACCCTTAGACCACAAGGAGAGAGCGAGGTACATACCAATAATTTCAAGTAACGAAAAAGCTAAGCTCTGGAGACCAATCTGGATGACAAACACCTTCTCTGATCTCAGCCTTGCTATCAACTCTTCTGTGGTTACTCGTTTAAAACCATCAATCTCTTTATCTCGTCCACTAAAAACTTTGATAGTCAAAATATTAGTAATAGCATCTGCTAATGATGCTGTTACTTTTGAATCTGCTTCTGATCGTTTCAGATCATACGGATTACGGTAAATAACAAAGGCGATCGTAATCCCAACGTAGACAACAAACCAGATAACAAAAAAAATGGTAAGCCAGATATTCTGAAAACTAAAGACAATAAATGTAGCAATAATACTTAGTACCGCCGGTCCAATACCATAAAATATCTCATTCAGAACAACCTCAAACGATCGTGTTAATCGTTTAGCTTTAGCCACCAAAGCGCCTGAGAAATTATCACTAAAAAATTGATATGAGTGCTCAGTTAGTTTACTAAAAGTTCGATCATGTATATCTTTTAGTATTGGGTCTTGGCTTTTGTACAAACAAAAATCAGAGATACGAAAAAATACACTATACAGAATATACAAAAAAGTCATCATCCCAGCTAAGGCCAGAAGTTCAGGACTAATAAACCCTAATGCGTGATGACTAGTCAGATAATCAACTATTTTTTTATACTGAATCGGAACAATAGTATCAGCCAAAATAAGACCGGCCCAAAAAAATAGAGCAGCAGAAAAAAATAGTGCTTGATACGGAGCAACACTAGGAGAGGTATATTTAATAAAACGTTTTAATTGCTTAACCAAATTCATATGTATGATGGTAACATAAAAAACCTCGGGTAAAACAGCTTAGTGAGCCTAATCCTGTTTGAAACCCTTGTGTAGCTGTCGACTGGAATTTCTGAGCCAAGCGAGCCTAGTTCTCCATCACAGACTTGCGTAGTAGTCGGCGAGCATGGTTTTCGTCTTTACGAAGTAGACCGAGCACTCTCAGTGAGACGAAATCGTCGACACGGAGGAGAAGAAAAAAGCCCCGCTGGGGCTTTTTTCTGTTCTGTGGTGGAGAAGCTAGGCGAGCGCCTTTTTGAATGGAATTCCTAGAGCCTTAAAGAAAGCTTGGGCACTCTCCTTATCCTTAGCGGTTGAGACGATGGTGATAGCCATTCCAAATACATCTTTCAATTCTTCTTCAGCTGTTTCTGGAAAAATGTTATTTTCCTTAAAACCAAGAGTAAGGTTACCCATATCATCAACTGAGTCAATACTGAAGCCACGGAAGTCACGCATTCGAGGCACAGCCACGTTGATCAATTTATCCAAAAAGCCGTTCATTCTCTCCCCTCGCAAAGTCACCGCTACACCGATCACATCACCCTCTCGAGATTTAAAAGTAGCGATCGATTGTTTAGCGCGTCGCATGGTTGGCTTCTGGCCAGCAATAACCGCTAGACGGTTAGCTACCAATTCGTTTCGTTTCTTATCTTTAGCCTTACCAGTACCAGAACTGATTACAATTTTAGTTAGCTTCGGTAAAGCGTGGATGTTTTTAACACCCAGTTCCTTTTCCATAGCTGGTCTGATTTGCTCTAATTTTTCTTTGGTTACTAATGTCATGATAGTAGATTTATATTTCTTTACTGCACTTAACACAAACTCTAACTTTTTTACCTTTTAACAACAAACTCTTGGTTCGAACACCTTTACTACAAGTTGAGCAGAAAAGTTGAACATTAGATACGTGAACTGGCAAAGACATAGCAATCACTTGACCTTTCTCATTTGACTTACGAGGTTTGGTGCGGCGGTTACGAACATTAACCCCTTCCACTACCACCTTATCCAAAGCCGCAAAAGTCTTTACGATTTTCGCTTTTTTGCCTTTATCCTTACCGGCGATCACTATTACATTGTCATTTTTTTTGATTGTCATGATATTCAAATTACACCACCTCTGGAGCTAGGGAAACGATTTTTTGGTAACCAAGATCAGCGATCTCTCGAGGAATAGGTCCGAAAATACGTCCACCCTTAGGATCTTTTTTACCTTTTTCCAAAATAACGACCGCGTTTTCATCAAATCGAACATAAGAACCATCCTTACGACGCATAGAAGCTCGTTGACGAACCACCACCGCTTGGAGAACTTCTTTTTTCTTAACAGCCTTACGTGGCTCAGCTACTTGGACAGACAAGATTACCAAATCACCGATCCGAGCATAGCGCTTTTTAGAACCACCCAACACCTTAAAAATACGTCCAATCTTGGCGCCGGAGTTGTCTGCTATTTTAACGATGGATCGTGGTTGAATCATGGATTTATAAAATTAAGCGATAACAATAAAGGACTTATCTTTCGAAATAGGCTTTACTTCTTGAATACTAACCTCGTCCCCCACTTTGAAAGCATTTGTCTCATCATGAGCCTTGTAGCGCTTGGTACGGTTAATAAACTTACCATACTTAGGATGCTTAACTAAGCGATTTACAGCTACTACTACAGTTTTGTCCATTTTATCGGACACGACTGTGCCTTTAAGTAGTTTTCCTTGTTTAATTGTATCTTGTTTAGTAGTCATAGTTTAAGGTCTATACATTACCGGAAGTTTTCTTAGACTGCAAGGCGGTCAAGATCTGAGCGACTTGTTTGCGTAGATTACGACCTTCTTTCACATTGGTCACTTTACTGCCAGCTACTCCAAAACGAAAAGCCCGTAAAGCCTCTCGTTTTTCACCTACGAGCTTCAATAGTTCCGCCTCTGTTTTTTTAAATAATTCAACGTAAGTCATAATATTAATCGCGAGCGACTATTTTAGTTTTTACTGGCATCTTGGCTCCCGCTTTACGCAAAGCTTCACGAGCAATCGCCGGGTCAAGACCATCAACTTCGAATAACATTCGGCCAGGTAGCACTTCAAATTCATAACCTTGTAAATCACCCTTACCCTTACCCATCGGTACCTCTGCGGCTTTACTAGTGTAAGGTCGATCAGGGAAAATACGAATCCAAAGTTTACCCTTCTTGGCCATTTGGCGAGCAATTGTTTTACGAGCTGCTTCTATTTGATTAGAACGAACACGACCATGAGATTCGGCTTTCAAACCAAAAGAGCCAAAAGCCAAAGAGATGCCACGAGTTTCTACCCGAGGTTTCTCTGGGTTCCAACGGCCAGTTTGCCATTTTCGATATTTAACTTTTTTTGGTAAGAGAGACATAGATATTTAAATATTACTTAGCACTTTCATCAAAAATTTCCCCTCGATAAATCCAGACCTTTACGCCAATCACACCGTAAGACAAATTGGCTTTTTCTCGAGCGAAATCAATATCAGCCCGCAAAGTTTGCAAAGGAATTTGACCATCTTTCAAACTCTCAGTTCGCCCCATATCTGCTCCACCTAAACGACCAGATAGGGTGATTTTGATACCTAAAACATTTTTATTGCCCATTACTTTTTCAATAGTACTTTTTAGTACTCGGCGGAAAGGTAGGCGCTTCTCTAGACCTTCAGCCACCATTTGAGCCACAATTGCTGATCGAGAATCTGGATCTTTAACTTCTTCAATATCCAATTTCAACTCTTTAGGTAAAAGAATTTTGTGACGAGTAAATTGCTTTAGAATTTCTTGTTTCAATTTAGCTACTCCCTCACCACTTTTACCAATCAACATACCTGGTCGAGCGGTCTTGATGATAACACGAATAGAATCCTGACTTCGTTCAATTTCCACAGTTTCAATATAGAAACCACGCAAACGCTTTTGCAAAAATTCTCGGATAGTAATATCCCCTCGAAGCATTTCTTGGTATTGGCCATTTTTGCCAAACCAGCGAGACTTCCAGTCTCTAATAATGCCTAAACGATGTGAATATGGATGAACGCTGTGTGTCATGATAATTATTCGGCTTTAGTTTTTTTAGCTTTAATAGTTTTAGGCTTACTTACTGACTTGGTTGTTTTGACTTCTTTTTCCACCTTAGTGGCTTTAACCGCTTTAGGGGCCACTGATTTAGCTTCACCTACTTTACCTAAAATCACTTCAACATGACTAGAGCGTAGACGGATCGGAAAAGCAGAACCACGGGCCCGAGGCATAGATCGCTTTAGCACTCGGCCCTTGTTCACACTGATCTCAGCAATAATTAGTTCTTCCTGAGGAGTATTAAAATTAGTTACCGCATTAGCAATGGCTGACAAAATCATTTTTTGCATTGGCAAACTAGCTCGCTTGTCAGTAAAAGATAAAATAGAAACAGCTTCCACTGCTTTTTTACCTCGCACTAAATCAGCCAAAAGTCTAACTTTTCGAGGGGCTTGTTGATAGTGAGATAAAGAAGCTTTCATAGTATAAAAAATTATTTCTTCTTAGTATCAGTGGCGGCCTTAGCTGATTTAGCAGCTGAGATTTCTGCCTCCTTCTTCTTTTGCTCTAACTCTTTCTGCATCTTACCTCCGTGACGGACGAATTTACGAGTTGGAGAAAATTCACCAAGACGATGACCAACCATATCTTCAGTTACCAAAACTTCAACATGATCCTTGCCATTGTGTACACCAAAAATAAAACCAACCATTTCTGGAGCAATTTGACTGCGGCGAGCCCATGTCTTAATCGCCCCTGTTTCATTAGGGCGCTTGCCAGCAATCTTACTTAATAGTTTTTCGTCCACATAGGGACCTTTTTTGAGTGATCGAGCCATATTTACAAAAAGAAAAGCTCACCTGGAGCTTCGCAATATCTTATCAAATAATGCTTAAATGTCAAACTCTGGACTGCTAGCAGACTCAATAAAAGTCCCCCGCCGGCCAGTAGGCCAGCGGGGGCTATAAATTAAACCAGTTAATCAGATCCTCCTGGCCAAGCCTGGGCAGTGAGAACACAGCATGATCCAAGCCTGGGGTGCCTCCTGTGGGCCACTGGTAAGCACCTGGTTAATCAGGGCTAGTTTAGTGTTCACCAGAGGTAAGGCTTTTGGATCAGACACCTCTCCAAGGTGGCCCTTCAATTCTTCCAACCGACCCTTAAAACCACTACAAACCTCCAGCTGAAGTAGATAGGTGTTCTGGAGAGCCCCTTGGGGGGTATTACTGACCGGCATAACCTTGCCACACCGATCACAAGCTACCCAGAATTCTCCCGTGTCAGAATTTTTCATCTCCTTCAAATCCGGAGAAGAACAACTTGGACAAGATAATTTCATACTCGAAACTCCATATTGATTGTTGTGCCCTTTAGAGGCCCTCTGTCTTTCCACCACCATAACTACCGCAAACATATTTGACTGTCAAACAAAAAAATCGAGCAACTGCTCGATTTTTTTGTTAAGTTTTTTTAAATTAACTTCGTTTAGTTTTCTTGCGACGAGTAACTACGAATTTGTCGGAGTACTTCTTGGCTCGACGAGTCTTGCGTCCACCAGTTATTTTACCCCACTTGGTCTTCGGACGCTTGGTTCCGCGACCCTGACGGCCTTCACCACCACCATACGGGTGATCAACTGGGTTCATCGCACTACCACGCACGGTCGGACGGATACCTAACCAGCGAGAACGTCCAGCTTTACCAATAGTCACCAACTTACTCTCTTCGTTAGAGACAGTGCCAATTGACGCCCAGGCGTTTTCATTAATTTTACGAACTTCAGTCGACGGCATTTTGATAGTGGTATAACCAGCATCATTACCAAGCACCTCAGAAAATGAACCAGCTGAACGAACTAAGCGAGCACCACCGCCTGGTTTGATTTCAATATTGTAAATAAAAGTACCAACGGTAATGTTTTTCAGAGGTAGACGATTACCAGCTTTGATCTCGGCCTTATCAGAAGTCAAAATTTCATCTCCTGGTTTAACATTTTTAGGTAATAAAACATAACGTCTTTCACCATCTCGATAGCAAACCAACCCAATAAAACCAGAACGATTTGGATCATATTCCACTGTTTCCACTTTTGCTGGAATATCTTTTTTATCAAAAACAAAGTCTACTGCCCGGTAAAGACGTTTGTGACCACCCCCCTTGTGACGAACAGTAATCCGGCCAGCATTATTTCGTCCAACATGACGCTTACCACCAACTGTTAATGGTTTATGTGGTTCACTAGCAGTCAACACTCCACGATAAGTAACCGTGGTCATGTGACGTCGTGATGGAGTTGTTGGAGCGTATTTTTTCATGATTAATAATTACTAGCTTAATTTTTAGACAAATTCAATACTATCGCCCTTCTTTAAAAAAACCAAAGCTTTTTTAACTCCAGTTTTAGTGCCAATTTTACCCCGCACCAACACTTTACGACTAGGCAAATTAACAATATTAACCTTCACCGGAGTCACTTTGTAATAACTTTTAACTGCCTCCATGACCTGTTTTTTGTTAGCCGCTGGTGGAATTTCAAAAGTATAAACTAAGCCATTTTGACCAGAAGCCAAAACAGTCGCCTTTTCAGTTACTCGTGGTCTCTTTAGGATGTTAGCAATAATAGTAGTCATGATGTATTTTAAGCGCGAGCTGACAAAGCTTCAATGGTTTTAACTGGATCAGTAATCAACACATATTTATAAGTTGCCAGAGTCAACGGGTTAATATTTCTAGCCTCTTCAACCACCACAGTCTTAATGTTGGCAAAGCTCTTTAGCATTGCCTCGTCTTTGGTTGGTGATACGATCAAAGCTCGTTTACCAGTTTTATAAACCAATTTTTCAAACCCAGCCAACTTAGACAAGTTACCTAAATCTTTAGTCGCTAATTTAGCTTCTGGTTTAGCAAAGATTAAAGGCTCAGTGAAAAGAACTTCCCCGTCTCGCAATTTAGCCGACAAAACAGTAAACAAAGCTTTGGTTTTCATTTTGCGGTTAATTTTTTTACTGTAGTCACGTTCTGATCGAGGACCGTGAGTAGTACCTCCACCAACCCAGATTGGTGAACGGCGAGAACCATGACGAGCTCGGCCGGTCCCCTTTTGTTTCCAAGGTTTTTTACCACCACCCCGGACTTCACTGCGATCTTTACTATTGGCATTGCCTTGGCGAGCATTGGAATTCATACTTTCAATCACCTGATGAATTAAGTCATTGTTGATTTTCAAGCCAAAAAACTTCTCCGGTAATTTTACCGATCCAGACTCTTTTCCTTGTCGATTGTAGATTTTTGCTTCCATGTTGTTATATTATTTGGCCTTGATTTCCACCAAGGTACCACGGCGACCAGGAATAGCTCCACTAACTAAAATCTTGTTAGCGCCAGCGTCCACTTTAACGATTTCCAAATTCTTAACAGTGATCCGATCTGAACCCATTCGGCCCGCCATACGTTTACCTTTAAAGACTCGTTGCATACCACCAGCTCCAATAGAACCAGGTTCACGTTCAGAGTGTTTTTGACCGTGAGTTCGAGGGCCACCATGGAAACCATGACGCTTAACCACACCTTGGAAACCCTTACCTTTAGATATACCACTCACCTCTACCACGTCTCCTTCAGCAAAAACTGAAGCATCAATAGTTGTACCTAAAGTAGCATCGGTAGCCACCGCAAATTCTCGCAAATGAGCAAAACCAACTTCATTAGCTGAAGCTTTACTCACATGACCACGAACCGCCTTGGATACATTTTTACTTTTTTTAGAACCAAAGCCAACTTGAACACCATCATATCCATCAACTGCTTTGGTTTTAAGTTGAGTCACAACAATAGGACCAGCATTAACAATAGTTGCCGGAATAGCCCGACCTTTATCGTCGTATATCTGGATCATTGCTTCTTTTGTGCCGAGAATAAATTTCATAGTAGTAGTTACAGTAAGCTAGATCCTTACATCATTTTAACGTCAATATTAACACCTGACGGCAAGTTAAGATTGGTTAAACTCTCAATAATTTTTGGTGAAGGGTTCAAGATATCAATCAAACGCTTGTGAACTCTCATCTCAAATTGTTCTCGAGAATTTTTGTCGATAAAACTGGAACGATTAACGGTATATTTTTTGATCTCAGTCGGCAAAGGAATCGGACCATTAACCTTACCGTCATAGCGAATAGCAGTATCAACAATCTGCTTAACAGAAGCATCTAACACTTTGTTTTCATAAGCTGACACTCTAATACGAAGTTTTTGAATCTCCATAGAGGGTGTCTTGGCCTTAGCAGTTTTAGTTGTTGATCCAGTAGTAGTCATAGAGTTTTTAATATCCCGAGTGTTTTATTTAGGCTACGATTTTAGTTACCACACCAGCTCCAACTGTCTTACCACCTTCACGAATAGCAAAGCGGAATTGATCTTCCAAAGCAACCGGGGCTACCAATTTAACTTTGAATTTAACAGTGTCTCCAGGCATAACCATTTTCACATCGTCATCCAAAGTTACTTCACCAGTAACATCGGTAGTTCGAACGTAAAATTGAGGTTTGTAACCAGTAAAGAATGGAGTGTGACGACCACCTTCTTCCTTCTTTAAGATGTAAACTTCAGCTTCGAAATCAGTGTGAGGAGTAACTGAACCTGGTTTAGCTAGAACTTGACCACGAGTGATGTCATCTTTCTTAAGACCGCGAAGTAGGATACCAGCGTTGTCTCCAGCCATACCCTCATCAAGTTGTTTGTTGAACATTTCAATACCAGTCACAGTAGTCTTAACAGTATCTTTCAAACCGACAATTTCAATTTCTTCACCAACTTTGACCATACCGCGTTCGATACGACCAGTAACAACAGTACCACGACCTTCAATTGAGAAGATGTCTTCAACTGGCATCAAGAAAGGCTTTTCGATTTCTCGAACTGGTTGTGGGATATAAGAATCAACAGTATCCATCAATTCCAATACTTTCTTAGCCCATTCATCTGAACCATCCTTAGATTCAAGGGCTTTTAGACCTGAACCACGGATAATTGGAGTGCCTTTACCATCAAAACCATTCTTTTCCAACAAATCTCGAACTTCTTCTTCTACCAAGTCAATCATTTCAGCATCATCAACCATATCAACCTTGTTTAGGAAAACGATCAATTTAGGTACACCTACTTGGCGAGCCAAAAGAACGTGTTCACGAGTTTGAGGCATCAAACCATCAGTAGCAGCTACCACCAAGATAGCACCATCCATTTGAGCGGCACCAGTAATCATGTTCTTGATGTAGTCGGCGTGACCTGGAGCATCAATGTGAGCATAGTGACGATTAGCTGTCCAATATTCACTGTGGTGGAGAGCAATAGTGATCCCTCGGGCTTTTTCTTCAGGAGCGTTATCGATACCATCAACACCCTCAACTCGGGCGCCATAGCCTTTGTCTTTATTAAGGTCTAATACATGCAAAATAGAAGCTGTTAAAGTGGTCTTACCGTGGTCGACGTGACCAATAGTACCAATGTTAACGTGAGGCTTCGAACGATCAAATTTATCTGCGGCCATACGAAAATTATTATAATTTGTACCAGTTTTTACGCTTCCAATAAGCGCCCCACTGGCCTCCAGATCCTGCCGACTGACAGAATCCAAAGCTATTAATATAGTTGACTAAATAAAAAACACGCGGGATGCGTAACGACTATACTAAACAAAAAACGGCTAGCCGTCAACCCTAAACCACCCTATAAGGGTTTTCCTCTACAAACAGACCTAAAACTGAAGCAAATCTACCTCTTATTTTACACCCCAAACCCCGTTACTTAGCCCCTTAAACACAAACCTAATGAGGACTTTTTTACTTAGTTTTTACCGCTTTAACCTTAGGAGCGGCTGCGGCAATACATCTAGTTTTTATCCTATTTTCACAAGTGGTGTAGTTTGAGGTACAACGAGCAAGCAAAGTAGTCGTCTTAGTACTAAAAGCTGTCTCACAGGTAGCTTGTTTAGCTACCTGTTTCGCTAAACAAGTTTTAGCGGTATTAAGATCTCTCTCTTGAGAGACTTTGGCCGAAAGCTGACATAGACCAAATCTAGTCTGACAACGAAGGTTTTTAGCAGCAATATTGGTAGATAGACAAGTAGTTAAGTTTGTCTGACATTTAACCAAGTAGGTGGCACTTCTAGTCTCATAGCGCTTACAGTTAGCGGCAGCGGTATCAAATTTAGCCTGACAGGTGTTCACTAAGGCTTTAACCTTTCCAATACAAGTTGTTTCTTGATTATTACAGGTCACAATATTTTTTTCTACACAAGCGGTCACCTTAGGATCTGTTGGCACCACCACGACCGGTGGAGTACCGTCGCCAGTTGTCGAAGTAGCTGTATCATTAGAATCTGAAGTAGTTGTGCCGGTGGAATTGTCATTTGAATCAGTATTATCAGTACCATCATTGGTAGTAGTACCTGTATTACCATCCCCAGAACCAGTCGAGTCACCACCCGTGTCCCCAGTCGTGTCTGTGTTAGGGTCTTGATTGTCACCATTATCGCCAGTGTCATCGGTGGTTGGAGGAATAGTTACTGGTTGCAGAAGACCTCGTAAACGTAACAAGTCAGCAAAAGTACCTTGTAGTTCCAGTCTAGAAACCCCCAAGCTGGATGTGGCCTTATTCATCAAACCCTCTAAATACAAGGTAGTTAAGATGCTATTTTGTTTAGACCGAAAGGCTAAAATAGCGGCGGTTGTATAGTCCTCATTTTGGTAAGACTGCACCGCTCGATCAAGTAAAGCTTTGGAAACCTCCAACTTGCCCGAGATTTCACCTAAAGACACCTCCATTACTACGCCAGAATTAATTGGAAGAGAACCCTGTTGTTGGATCTCACTTAATTTCAAATCAATTAAAGTCATTGTGCTTTCAGCTTCTTTAATTAATTTGTAAGCTTGCTCACTAGCCAAAGTAGCCTGTTGAGCATAAACAACCACCTGACTCGGTATTAAAATCGACACAAAAACCAAACCGGCCATTAGAAAACTAGAGAAAATATGTTTCATCATAAAATTTAAAATATTAAAGAGTCTATCTCCATGTCTAAATTATAACACCGATTGGTCGCATAAAAAAATAAACCCCTGTGGAATAAGAACCACCGGGGTTTATTTAGTTAAGAAAAGATAATTCTAAATTATTTTCTACCTTCAATGATAGTCTGCGCTACGTTTGTTGGAATAATTGCGTATTCAGCAAATTCCATTGCAAAAGTACCACGACCTTCAGTCATAGAGCGTAAATTGGTCACATAACCAAACATTTCTGACATTGGTACTTTAGCTCGAATAACTTTTAAGTTACCTCGATCTTCCATACTTTCGATTTGGCCACGCTTAGATGATAAGTTTCCAGTAATATCTCCCATGAATTTTTCTGGGACCACCACTTCCACCTTCATGACTGGCTCTAGCAAAACTGGTTTAGCTCTTTTAGCGGCATCTTGTAGCGCCATCGAACCAGCCATTTTGAAGGCCATTTCTGAAGAGTCCACATCGTGATAAGAACCATCGTAAAGCTCAACGGAAACGTCCACCAACTTGAAGCCCGCTTGGACTCCCCGCTCCAAACCTTCACGAATACCTTTTTCTACCGGCGTAATAAATTCTTGAGGAATAGCACCACCTTTAATCGAGTTAATAAATTCAAAATCAGCCTCTCGAGTAGTGTTTTTAGGTGCATCTTCAATCTTCAAAGTCTTATCAAGTGGTTTAATTCGAATCCGAACGTGACCATATTGACCCTTACCTCCAGATTGTTTGATGTACTTACCTTCTGCTTCTGATTCACCAGTAATAGTCTCTTTGTAGGCTACTTGTGGTTTACCAACATTAGCTTCCACATTAAACTCTCGCTTCATACGATCAACGATAATTTCTAGGTGCAGTTCACCCATTCCAGCAATCAGAGTTTCCGCTGTTTCTTGATCAGTCTTCACTTTGAAAGTTGGATCCTCGTCAGATAGTTTCTTAAGAGCCATACCCATCTTTTCTTGATCGGCTTTAGTTTTTGGCTCAATCTTCATAGACACAACCGGTTCTGGGAACTCAATTTTATCCAAAATAATTGGACTGGTTTCATCACACAAAGTGTGAGAAGTTTTAGTATTTTTCAAACCAACAACAGCAGCAATTTCTCCAGCATAAACATTTTCTACTTCTTCTCGATGGTTAGCGTGCATTCTAACTACCCGACCGATTCGTTCTCTATCACCAGTCGTTGAATTGTAAACATAAGAGCCAGCCGACAAAACACCTGAATATACTCGGACGTAAGTTAACTGACCAACAAAGGGGTCACTTTGGAGTTTAAAAGCTAAAGCTGCCAATGGCTCTTGATCAGAAGAGTGACGAACAATTTCTTCGTCGGTTTTTGGATCAACTCCTTTAACTGGTGGAATATCTAATGGTGACGGTAAATAATCAACCACCCCATCGAGTACTAATTGCACTCCTTTGTTTCGGAGAGCGGAACCACAGAAAACTGGCACCAAAGCCACTTTCAAAGTAGCCTCACGTAAAACTCGTTTCAAATCATCAAAACTAATTTCCTTACCCTCTAGGTAGTCATTCATCAACTTTTCATCCTGTTCAGCGATTTTTTCTACCAAAATAGCTCGATATTTCTCAGCCTCAGCTTGAAACTCTGCCGGAATTTCGGCTTCAATAATTTTCATACCCATATCCCCTTCAAAGGTATATGATTTCATTCTAAGTAGATCAATCACTCCGTTATGAGCATCATCTTCACCCAAAGGAATTTGGACTCGAACAGCATTCTTGGTCAATCGGTCAATAATCGAATTGAAAGACTTAGTAAAAGAAGCACCCATACGATCCATCTTGTTTATAAAACAGATTCGAGGGACATTGTATTTATCAGCTTGACGCCAAACAGTTTCTGATTGTGGTTCTACTCCAGCCACTCCATCAAACACCACCACTCCGCCATCCAAAACTTTCAGACTTCTCTCTACTTCCGCTGTAAAATCCACGTGACCAGGAGTATCAATAATATTTACTCGGTGTTTTTTTGATTCATCACCAACGGCATAGGTTGGAGTCCAAAAAGCCGTAGTGGCAGCTGAAGTAATAGTAATACCTCTTTCTCGTTCTTGTTCCATCCAGTCCATAGTCGCTTCTCCTTCGTGTACTTCACCAATTTTGTGAGAAACACCTGTATAGTACAAAACACGCTCTGAAGTAGTAGTCTTACCAGCGTCAATGTGGGCAATAATTCCAATATTACGAACCTTCTCTAGTGGATAGTCGCGAGACATAAAAAATAAAATTAAAAACTAATATAACCAGACCAAAAAACTTAATAAAATTATAACACCAACCTAAGAGATTTAGCCTCGATTAGCCCAAGCAAAGTGAGCAAAAGCTCGGTTTGCTTCAGCCATCTTGTGAACATTCTCTCTCTTCTTCACCGCCTCACCTTCGTTGTTGAAAGCAGACACTAATTCGTTAGCTAGACGCTGACTCATTGGTGAACCTTTTTTAGTTTTAGCGGCTTCAATAATCCAACGTAAAGATAAAGCCAAGCGACGTTCTGGACGAACTTCGTGAGGCACTTGATAGTTAGCACCACCAATTCTCTTAGATCGAACTTCCATTTGTGGAGCAACATTCTTCAAAGCAGATTCAAAAATCTCCACTGGTGAAGTTTTTAGTTTTTCTTCTACATGTTTGAAAGCATCATAAACCACTTTGCGAGCGGTATTCTTTTTACCTTCTTGCATAATATAGTTAATCAGCTTCTCAACGTTAGTTGAGTTGTACATCAAATCTGGCTTTAAATCTCTTTTGTAGTTAACTTTACGTCTCATTTTATTAGAAAATATTATTTAGCCGCTTTTGGTCGCTTGTTACCATACAAACTACGACTTTGACGACGCTTGTCAACACCAGCCGCATCGAGAACACCACGAACAATGTGATAACGAACACCCGGCAAGTCTTTAACACGACCACCACGAATCATAACCACAGAGTGTTCTTGCAAATTGTGACCTTCACCAGGAATATAAGCAGTCACTTCCATACCATTAGTTAGGCGCACACGAGCAATTTTACGTAAAGCCGAGTTTGGTTTCTTAGGAGTAGTAGTTTTAACCAACAAACAAACCCCTCGCTTAAATGGTGATGGGTAAAAAACAGGCTTGTTTTTAAGCGTGTTAAAACCACGAGACATCGCGATTGATTTAGTCTTTCTTTTAACCTCTTTTCGAGGTTTTCGGATCAGCTGATTGATTGTTGGCATAACGGGAACACTTTAATACATTATCGCTCAAAATGCAACTTTATAGTGCCCAAGTAAGCACCCTAACCCAATAACCCGCCGGTCAACAGTTTGAATAACACCGAGACTAGGGGTGAAATAAGTGCACTAGCCCCAAATAAAACCACCAAAATGATCAAAATCTGATTGCTAGCCAATAAGTTTTCAATATAACGCCATTTGTAAGGCAAGATCGCAAATAGGATTTTGGAACCGTCTAGCGGTGGGACCGGGATTAAATTGAATAAAGCCAAGACAATGTTCATCATTACCACTGAACCAGAAATAGAAATAACCGCTGGAGACAACCCTAAAACAAGACTATTTTGAATAATTAAACCAAAAATAACCGCTATAAATAGATTGGAAGCTGGCCCCGCTGCCGCAACCAAGGCGGGGCCCCAGTTACCAGCTCGAAGATTATAAGGATTGAAAGGTACCGGCTTGGCCCAACCAAAAATGAGACCACCTGGTAATAAGCTTAGTAGTAAAGGTAATATAATAGAGCCCAAAGGATCAATATGAGGTATAGGGTTAAGAGTCAGACGACCAGCCAGTTTGGCTGTCTGGTCACCTAAAAACAAAGCCATATAACCATGAGCCACCTCGTGAATGACCACTGACATGATTAAAATCAGGACAAAAAAGATAGTATCAATAGACATGGTGAATTATTTACTTAGACTTAGGGTTTACAGATAAGCTCCTGCATGATAACATAACGGAGCGTTATTTTTAAACATTTTCACTATTATGAAAGCTTGCCCATTATGTAATAAAGGTACCCAGATGGTCGGAGGTTACTCCAACCGTATTCGTGCTACCAAATACAACCAAACTGGCAAAAACCGCAAGTATCCCAACCTCCAATGGGCGCCTCTAGCCGCTGGTGGACGTCTAAAAATCTGTACTTCTTGTCTTAAAAAAGGTAAACACTTAACTGACATTCAGACTGTAATTTAAAAACCAAATAAGCCTGTCCCCATAAAATCCCCGATCTAGGGGATTTTATTTTTGTAGTTTAAATCTTTTGTGTTAGCGTTTAATCAGTCCAGCTCTTTGACGTGATAATAAGAGCGGTTTACATATAAAACTCCAACCAAGAAAGGCGGAACGCCATGTCGCCAGCAGATAGCTTCAATGACCAGTTTCACCGAATCTTGGTGAAACTTCCCAATCCCCATCGAGTATTGGTCGTAATGTTCCTGGCCCGTAGTCAGGTCAATTTTACCATTGAAAATGAATGTCGCCTGATTGTTGATGTTTTCATCAACTTTTTAGTTGAAAACTACCCAACAAACCAGGACTTGGTCCAGACCTTACAAGAAGCCTGGCTCAAGTGGTGCAACAAACCTATTAACCCTAACGAAATAGTATTCCGACACACACCGGAACTCTGGGAGACTGACCATGATGAATAATCATAAAGCCATGGTCAGCCTAGGACCATCGCCAACCAGCGACTTAGTCGATAAAGCTATCGCTGATGTAGAAAAGTCTAAGCAGGCCAACCTCAACCTCGACCGTCACATCAAGCAAGGTTTGGGCAATCTAGGAACCCAGTCCAACACCTTGGCTTGGATAGACGTTCGGGGAGTAATTGTTTTCGACAACGAGACAGGTATTCTGACAATCCCGGTTAAAAATGACTTCTGTGCTAGATGGTGTCGGGAACACCGGGAGGTCCAAGGGGACATTACCCTTTGCCTGCCGGATGGATTCCAGTTCAAGAAAATGGAATTTGTGGAAACTGGAATACCAGACACTCCCGAACCAAACACCTCTTTAGAAGCGAGGTCAGAACCAGAACCAGGCGATCCGATCCAAGAAGTTTTTGACTTTGGCGCCAACAAGAGTACAGTCAAATTTAACCCGGGAAAGGAAAATTTAAAAACCTACGATTTAGTTAAGTGTATTCTAGACCGAGAAACCGACTTCCCCCTCATGGTCTTATGGGGTGAGAACGGCACCGGTAAAGAAACTCTAGCTAATCAGGTCTATCGCCGAGGCACCAGGTTGCTCGCCGGCCTGGCCCAAAAAAGAAAGACTCCCCAAACTGCGATAGTATCAGCCATTGGTTTCCAGGCCGAGTTTGTGGCTTGTTTTAGAGATGCAAAGGACGGCAAAAAAGCCCTCCAAGTCCTCCAAGACAGGCTACTAGTTCGACTATTGGTTATTACTGACTTGGACACGTTCTGTGGTCGAAACAACCAAGGAACAGCTGATGCCCTAAGCCAAGCTGTAACCAAGGTAATAGACTCTGGCGGTCGAGTTCTAGTAACCATGTCGGTACCCGAAGGTGGTACCTACGAGGAAACTTTAGGAAAAATCAACCCCACGATTGTCCAACTTTTGGGAACCAAGGGCTTCGCAGACTTCCTGATCAAACCGGCCAGTTTGGAAACCAGGGTTGAGATCCTGTCTCAGCTCCGGGGGCCAAACATGGAAACATTAAGCGAAGATTCCAGAAAAATTTTGGCTACCCAGTGGCCCACTGTAGCCAGTATGCTTACTCAAGGGAAAAAGTTCCTCCATGGAATCGTCGATGAAGAACCAAGAAAGGAGACACCATCCCCCCCGAAGATTATCGAGGCGATTGAATCCTGGAGCCAGCTACCTAAGGGTTCCCTGGTCGGACGAAGCAAAACCAGGCGAGTAGTCCAAGGTCGGCACCTGGCCATCTACCTGGTCGCGGAGCTGCACCCAAAAATGACAGCGGCCACGATTGGAAAGTTGTTTGGCAACAGAGACCACACAACCGTACTCTATGCCAAACAACAAGTCTCTATGAACATCGATCTTCAGGATTCTCTGGAAGCAGCCAGAAAGTTGTTTACGTAAGCTCTCTTATTATCACCCCGCGGGACCCAAAGGCACATCGGTGCTTGAGGGTCCCTTAACTTTGGGGAAATATCTTAAATGTAATTCTACCATCTTCAGCGGTTGATAAGATTTTAATATTTTTGTTTTCTAACTTCTCAACCACTTCTGGGTGGGGATGCCCATAGCGATTATTTTTACCAGCGGAAATCACTGCATAAACAGGATCAACAACTTCCAAAAAACTTTGACCAGTCGAGGTACGTGAGCCATGGTGTCCAACTTTAAGAACCGTCGACTGAATCTGACTACCATCTTTCTGAGTTAAATAATTTTCCACCTTCAGTGGCGAATCGCCGTTTAAATAAAAAGAAGTGCCTTTGTATTCCAATCGGCCGACAATGGAAGCGTCGTTCGTTTCCATTTTGGTCGTGTCTTGATCAGGATACAAAACAGTAAAAGTCACATCTTTGTCTAATATTACTTTCATCCCCCGGCGAGCCAATATTTGGGGCACCTGATTAGTAATAAGCTCAGATTCTAATCGTTTATAAATTTGAGTGTCCGCCGAAACTCCCGACTCTAATAGAGCACCTATTTGGAATCGATCTAAAACAAAATATAAACCGCCAATATGATCCGCGTCCGGGTGTGTAGCGACCACTAGGTCAATAAACCGATCGGACCAGGGTATGACTTGACCCAACTCCGATAAAACTACTTTTCCAGCACCACCATCAATCAACATTTGATTACCATTCGGCGCTTCAATAAAAATAGCATCGCCCTGACCTATGTTAAGAAAAGACACCCGCAACCCCCGATTAGTTGTTTGCCAAATGAATAACCAGACCAAACTCGTTATAATTATCAGAGTAGTTAATATCAGCCAGCGAGTTTTTTTCATAAACTAATTATAGCAAAAGAAAAAACCCGTCGAGCCATAGGCCCGACGGGTTTTTTCTTTAAAACTATTTCTTAGCTGGAGTTGAAGCTTGAGTAGTAGCTGGAGTGCTAGCTGCTGGCCCTACCGCCCCGTTAAGAAACTGTACAATTTGTTGAATTTGAGCGTTATTTTGGATAGTCAAAGATCTTACTTGATAAACCATATAAGCATGATAAACAAAGACTACAAAAATTGCTCCCAAAATAAACGCTACAACTATATTTTTATTATTTTTCATAAAAAATATTAAGACCTAATAATTCTGTAAAAACTACGTGCTACCTATTATAAATAATCTATAACTTCTTGCCTAGTGGATGAAGACTTTTAAAGCCCAACCAAAAATAGATTCCATACCAAACAACCACCACCACCAAAGGTAAGGTCGGCACCAAAAAAGCAGCAAAAGGTAAAAGCGACCACCATTTCACAATCATTAAAATATAAGACAGGGTCACCAAACTAAATCCGGCGAAAATAAAACTAAACCAATGACCAACAAAACCAATTAGACCAGTCAAAAAAACTACCAACATTGTTAGGGGTACCATTGGTAAAACCAACAAGTTAACTGGTAAGGCCACAATTGATAACTGTCCCACCTTATATAACAACCACGGTAAAACAAATAACTGAGTGGCTAAAGTAGAACCAACAATATCTCTCAAACCAAATCTTTCCGGCACTCTAGTTAAATAAGGTTCCAAAATAGTGGTGCCATAAATCAAACCAATAGTCGACAAAAAAGATAACTGAAAACCGACATCAAAACCTAAGACCAGTGGGTTATAAAAAATCATCCCAAAAGCCGCCAAGACGAGGGCCACTGTAATATCATAGTTTCGCCCTGTCGCCCTAGCCATCAACACCAAAAGAGCCATAACTGAAGCCCGGATCACCGTCGAACCACCACCAACCATGACCGCAAATAAAATTATACTAAAACCACCCACCGAGAGAGCCACCAACCGCGGTAAAAACAAACCAGCTAATTTCAAAATATTTTCCGCTACAATTGTAATATTGTAGCCAGACAAAACAACAATGTGGACTAGGCCCACCCGTCTGAAATCTTCTTGCCGGTCTTTACCTAACCCTTGCTTAGCACCAACCACTAGGCCACTAGCCAAAGAGACTGCCGGCTCGGGTATGTCACGCTCTAAGTTACTAATAAAACTTTGTTTAATTGTAAATAAAATTCGGACTGGCGACCACCACTGACCGGCTTTTATTTTCTTCACCTCTCCCCGACTGATTAGGTACTGGACTCCTTGAACTTTCAGATAATTAACATAATCAAATTCTCGACCAGTATCCGTTAGAAAATTTTTAGGTTTAGACAACTGCCCAACCACTTCTACTTTGTCACCGTACTCTACTTGGGAACCCAAAGGTACCACCACCAACACTGATTGATCCAAATTATTTGGCCTTACCAACAATCGTAGTCCAGTCTCACGTTCATCTGGTTCATCAACTATTTGGCCAGTTACAGAAATATTCTGACCAAGCTTTGACTCCAAACTGGCGACTGGTTGAATTTGGGTTTGATTAAATCTAAAACCACCCACACAAAAACCCAACAACAATAAACCAAGAAACACTAATTTGAAACTGGTTTGAAAATAAGACACTACTATCAACCCAAAACCAATCAGTAATATTAAGCCTAAATAATAGTTACCTACAAGCTGATAACTAGACCAAACAACCCCTAGGAAAAAACCACTAATTGTCAGTCCGACACTCCACCGTAAATCATTAATCGCCAGCCCCACCATTTTTAAATTCTAAAGTAAAAACTAACTATTTGTATCCATTGCCTCATTAGCTAGTCGATCCGCTTCTTTGTTTTCCTCTCTAGGTATTTCTACGACTGAAAAGTTTGGTATGTATTTTCCAAGTAAATCTTGAACCACCAACCATAAATCTTTCATCCGTGGTTCTTTTATTTTGTACTTTTTGGTAATCTGCCTAGCCACCAACTGAGAATCCATTCGCAACTCCACCTGAGCCAACTTTAACTCTTCCATTCCAACCACCTCTTTAATTTGCTCCAAGCCAAAAATCACCCCATGATACTCGGCTTCATTGTTGGTTGCCTCCCCAAGGGCCTTGGAGGCCTCGTGGATCATCTGTCCAACCTCATCTGTAATCACGATACCTACCCCTGCATTTCCAGGATTACCTCGTGCTCCTCCGTCAGTATATAAAATATATTTCTTCATCTTGTTATTTTAAACTACCGATCTAATATCAACAATCCGCAGTCTCAATTCAGGATAATTCTTAAAATTAGACTTCTCCAAGTTGGCCAATAGATCAATCCGGTGCCCAGAAATCAGGGCTACGTCCGGAAAATTATGTCCATTGTGACCATCAAACTCTTCACTTTCATCTAAAACCGGCGGACAACCAAAAAAGCCAATCGCTACCAACTTCTTACCGTTAACCTGAAACGATAATTCAATATGAATACCGCCATTGCCAAACGTTTTCACTCCCCCAATCTCAATATCTCGAAACAAAAAAACTGGTTTCGGATTATCAATCCCAAACGGCGACAATCTGTCCACTTCTTTAAAAGTGTCCCAGGTCACTTCACTCAAATCAAGCTCGCTGTCGATCATTTGCTCGATCACCACTTCTTCTTTCGGTAACTTGCCATAGGCCTCAATCAGTCGATTTTCTAATTCATCTTCTTTTTCTGGCGCCAGTGAGAAACCACCTGCATGAATATGTCCACCCATGTCATTAAAAAAATCTCGTCCTCCAGCCGCCATCATCAGCTCCACTAAATTAACCGAGCCATCCGACCGACAAGAACCTTTGATTAGACCATCGCCATTTTTACCCCAGACAAATGATACTCGATTGTATTTTTCGGTAATCCGAGCTGACGCCAAACCAAGTACTCCCAATCCCCAACTAGGGTCACCTACTACCACCACCGGTGCCACTTCCTTATGAGCAAAGTGATCAGTTACTGTTTGCATAATAGTTTCCACCAACACCTTTCGCTGTTTATTATTTTTCTCGAGATTGGTAGCAATCGTTCGAGCCACTGAATCACTGTCAGTCGTCAGAAGTTCATAAGCTTCCGAACCATGAGTCATTCGACTAGCCGAGTTGATCCGCGGACCAATCATAAAACCAATATCATCTTCCGCAATCACTCCTAATTTTAATTTAAGTACGTGAACCAAAGCCAAGAGTCCCGGTCGCCGGGTTTTATTGAGTACTCGCAAACCAAAGTTCACCAGCACTCGATTTTCTCCCACTAGCGGCACCATGTCCGACACGGTCGAGACAGCCACCAAATCCAGCAACCACTTCTCCCAACCAGGGACAATATCAAAACCACCTCGAGCGATCAGGCCTTGAACAAGTTTAAAAGCCACCCCCGCTCCACATAAGTTTTTGTTGGGATACACATCGCCCTCCCGTTTCGGATCAACAATTGCTAACGCTTCCGGCAAGATTTCGTGAGGTAAGTGGTGATCAGTAATAATCACATCAACACCAAGCTCTCGCGCTTTGACCGATTCCGCAAAAGCCGTAATTCCACAATCGATAGTAATGATTAATTTCACACCATCAGCGGCAAATTTATCAACTTGGATTAAATTAAGACCGTACGACTCTAAATGCCGATCAGGAATATAGGGTACAAAGTTTATAAAACCAACTTGTTTAAAAAATGTCGCCAAAATCGCTGTTCCCGGCACACCATCCGCATCGTAGTCACCAAAAATCACTATTTTTTCGTTGTTTTTGATCGCCAGCAAAATCCTCTCCACCGCTTTATCCATATCGGTCATCAGAAACGGGTCATGAATATGCTTCTCGTAATCTGGATTTAAAAAGGGGTCCGCTTCATCAATATCTGTAATCCCGCGGTTGTATAAAAGTTTGGCCACCAACTCCGGCAAGGGAGCAAGTTTTTTCTCAGCTTGTTTAGTAATAGCCGGTCTCAGTGACCATTTTTTTGCCATAGGACGTGATTATAGCATATACTTAGTTCATGACTGATTGTATATTTTGCAAAATAGTTGCCGGAGAAATCCCATCACACAAGGTTTACGAGAATGATAACTTCCTAGCCTTTTTGGATATTCATCCTCACTCCCCTGGTCATGTCCAAGTAATACCCAAGACTCACTACCGCTTCGTCTGGCAGGTACCAAATGCCGGCGACTATTTTGAAGTGGCTAAAAAGATAGCTTTAGCTCAACAAAAGGCTTTTAATACTGACTGGATCCTCAGCAAAATCGTTGGTGACGAAGTACCACACGCTCATATCTGGGTCTTCCCTAATGATAAAGTTAAAGGCGACAAAATGGATTTCGAAAACAATAAGCAAAATATTATAGCTAATTTATAATTATGACTAAAAAAATACTCTTGTTAATCAGTTTGATTGTGATCTTGGGTGGATCATATTTAATTTACAAAACGTCCATTCCTTTTAAGTCAGATGACCAAATTATTACTTATACAGACACATCTCTGCGGGAAATTATAATCCAAAATAAAAGTCTGGTATGTAATACGGGATACGCTTCCGGCCTTAGTGGTTTTAAAGCTACTATTTACATTAAAAATCAAACAGCGGAAATAGAGTATAAGGGTTCCGCTTTTAACCCAGAGACTGAATCAACAGAAATAACTCAAGAAAACTATTCCATCGACCTAAATAAACCAGACAACAAAAATTTATTTGATATAGACAATCAATATTTTACCTATAAGTGCACGAGGTGAGTATTTATATTTCACTTAATAAACTAGATTTTGAAAATAACAAACAAAAGATTGTAGGGAATCTATAAAAGTAATAAAGCCGGAAGAATATTTATTCTTCCGGCTTGGCGCTATCTATAGATTACTTACCTTCGAGATGACTCGGGGTATCACTCGAAACGGAATTAGGTTTCGGTCTGGGCACTAGCCGGCCTTTCGAGCCAGACACAATGCACAACCGCACTTTTTCTCCGCTAGGGCGAGGCACAATTCGCCCTTTGGAGCCCGACAAAACACCCATTACAACACCTCCCTTCTAGATGAGATCAAAAGCTACTTGGAATTCGACCCGCTCGTTACCTTTTCAGGTCGAGTGATCAAATTCGGCCGAGGAACCACTCGCCCTTTGGATCCTGAGACTGTCGGCATACTATCACCTCCTTTCTAATCTGATTCATTCACGAAAGTATACGCGACCAAACGCGCATCTCTTGGGTGAAAAGTTTGTTCACCGACTGACTATGCCCAGCAGGCATCATGGCCGGCTCGGCTTCGGTGCCCGTGCGACCATCAAGAGTTGGCAGGTAAAACTTCCCATCCCAACGCAGATTGAGCTCACCTGACCACATCAAGCTTTGCGGACGATATACCAACTGCGTCCCAGACGACAACTCTACTATCAAAGCATCGCCTTCTATCCTATCTGGTTTCCAAGGCAACGTCCGCAGGACTGGAATCAGATGTTCGATGTGAGCCAGGTCATACAGATTGATAATTTTCGGCACCCCATTAAGAAGAGTTTCAAAAGCCATCCGGCATGACTTCTCGTCTGAAAAGTCAGCAGTCTCTCGCTCCACCACCGCGTCAGCTGTTGAGATCATGGCTACTGACAACGGAACATCATTATCAGCGAGCATCACTTCAAACTCGGACCACCGACCCAGGTTAGTAGGAGAAAGGCAAGATGAGATGATCGGATCAAACCCTTGATCTTTCAGCTTGAGCACAGCGCCCCAAGCTTTATCGAAAGCCCCCTCTTTGTTTCTCTGGATATCGTGGTCCGCTCTCACTCCATCAACTGAGATGTTGATATAGTCGAGTTGCCGAAGTAGTTCTATAGGAGCGTTGAAAATAGTATATCCATGATCAACAATTCCTATTTTCTCTACCCCTGCTTCAAGACAAGCCTGGAGAAAAGCGAGACCTTTCGGGGTCAGCATTCTCCCGGCATAACCAACAGTGGCACCCCAACTAGCAATGAGCTTCGCCTGACGAGTCCAGTCATTAACTGTCTTTTCTTCCAAGTCGTGATGCCAAAAGCAATGACGACAAGACAGATTGCAAACCGCCACGATAGTAGCCACGACTCGAAGTGGGTTGATAGACCCGTCGAGTTTATTTTCCAACCACCGATCAATCAACATGACGTCTCTCCTCTAAAATAGTGTTGTTAATTGCAAAGATCCTTCTGGAAACATCATACATAAATCAACAAGTCAATACTGACAAATAACATAGCCCACCAAGAAATAGTCAAAATAACGTTATTTTACATTGTAAAATAACTAATCTATTTGACGAAAAAATCGTCACTTTGTATACTAAACTAATGTTTATTGAAGAAGAATCCAAGTTACTTGGTCTAACCTCTAAAGAAAAGAGGCTCTTAACCGGTCTTTCAGCTACTCCTATAAGTGTCTCAGCCTTAGCTAAACAGACCAAAATAAAACGCACCAGCCTCTATTCCCTACTAGACCATCTCTCTAGTAGAGGCTTAGTATCTAAAACCCTTCAGGGTAAGCGTTGGTATTGGTTTGCCACTCCAGCGAAACAGCTGCAAGAAAAGTTTTTTTCTTTGGCCGAAAATCACCGCACTACTAGTGAAGTTCGAGAACATGAGATTGGGATTATTGCCTCCCAAGACAGCGAGTATAAAATTTACCGAGGCAAGAATAAACTAATTACGATTTATACTGAATTAGCTAATTTACCAAGACATAGCCGCTTATATGGAATACAGCCAAACATTTCAGTCGGCAGTGTCTTGAAACACTTACCTGATGAAAATCTTATTACTATTAATGAGAGTTTTAAGAAACGTAATATTATTGTAGAAGCTCTTTTGCAGGAAGATTTTCTAACTGCCTACGCTGGCATACTTAAGCAAAAGAAACCCAAAAAAGAAATCTTACAATCATATGGAAATCGATTAGCAGTAACAACTTACATCCCTAAGGCTACCCTTAACTTTGATTCAGAAATAATTTTTTATGGAAATATTGTTTTATTCCTCAACTGGCAAGAGTTGGTTGCTATTGTTATTAAAAATAAAGATATCGTTGGTATTATGAAAGCCTTATTTGAGTTAGCAAAACTAAGCGGTGATCGTGTTGATCAAAACCCCCATGTAGAAAAACTGTTGGGCAAGTAAACTTTATTTCTTAAGCGCTTCCAGCCCAGGCAATGTTACCTCGGCTAAAAATTCGAGCATCGCACCACCACCAGTGGAGATAAAGTCTATTTGTTCATTAATATTCAAACCTTCTATCGCGGTCACCGTATCGCCTCCACCAATGATTGAGTAAGCCTTAGACTTAGCGATCGCTTTAGCAATAAGAGTTGTAGCTTGGCCGAAACCTACTTCAAAATTACCTTGAGGACCATTCCAGACCACTAGTTTAGCTTTACTAATTTTATCAGCCACAAAGGCTACCGACTGCGGACCAATATCAACGATCTTTTCTTGTTTACCGGTCGCTTCAGGCATTTTAATCGCATCACCCTTAGGACCACTAGTCACCACATCGATCGGCAACACCACATTTTTATATTTCAAAATCTCAGCCAAACCTTTAGCCTCGCGATCCACTACCGACTTCCCCACTTCATAGCCTTCTTTCAGAAAAAGAGCGTTGGCCAAAGCGCCACCAACAAACACAGTATCAGCTAATTTCGCAAAACGTTTGATCAAAGGCAATTTGGTCGAAAACTTTACCCCACCTAACACAAACACAAAGGGGTGTTGTGGTTTGAAAGCTTTAGATAATTCTTTAACTTCTTTTTCGACAAGGAGACCAGCATAAGCGGGCAACAACTTTGGCAGTGACACCACTGAAGCATGTTTACGGTGACAAACTGCAAAAGCTTCATTCACATAAATATCTGCCTCTTTGGCTAATTGCTTAGCAAAAGTTTTATCGTTTTTCTCTTCACCAGGATTGGAGCGAAGATTTGGGAGGAAAATTAAATTACCATAAGGCAACTTTTCACTCACGTATTCAACAATAGGTTCAATCGAGGCTTTCTCGTCACCAAGATGAGTCGCTAAGACAAGCGTCGCTCCACCGGCGACCAAATAAAGAAGAGTGGGAAAAGATTGATCAATCCGATAGGTATCCATAATTTTTCCATTCTTAATCGGCACATTCCAATCCACTCGGACAAACACTCGTTTACCAGCTAAATCTTTTTTCTTCAATTGTTTAATACTTCGTAGTTCCATTATTTTGTTTGAGTTTTAGCTACCACTTCACTGAGTCGTAAAATTTCACCAAAGTTTTTGGGATCAAGACAAGCCCTACCAACTAGCAAGCCGTCAGCTTTGCCAACACCCAAGAAACCCTCAGCATTTTTCGGACTAACTGAACCACCATATAAAACTTGAATAGTGTGAGCGGCTTCTTTACCAGCCAAACCACTAATCACTTTACGAATAAATAAGGCGTTGTGTAAAAAATTATCAGGTGTATCCACTCCAGTCGCATCTTTACCTATCGCCCAAACTGGTTCGTAGGCAATGACAATATCGGCAAATTGCGTTTTCTTTAATCCAGCCAAGCTAAGTTCCAATTGATTTTTTAAAATATTTAAATAGTCTCCATGAGTATCACGAACCTTTTCACCAATACACAAGATAACTGACAAACCAGCACTCAAAGCATTTTTAACTTTCACATTGATTTTCTCATCCGTGTCACCACTCGCCCGCTTTTCGGAATGGCCGACAATCGTGTATTCGGCGCCGGTGTATTTGATCTGACCAGCGGATAGCGAACCAGTGAAAGCGCCAACTCCTTTTTCCATTGATATATCTTGAACTCCTAAGTGAAAATTTTTACTGGAACGATGATTCAAAAAGCCCAAGAAGACCGCTGGCGGACAGATTACCGTCTCAGTATTAACCAGCTTTAGGGTTAATTTTTTAGTTTTTTGATACAAATCCTTCGCTTCCCGAGGAGTCTCAGGGTTCATCTTCCAATTCGCCACAATTAGTTTTTTTGCCTTAGCCATGTGGGTATTGTAGCACAACAGACCAATGGTCAAAACTGAGATTTTCAGAGACGAGCGAAACTAGTTCTGTAATAAACCCTTGCGTAACTGTCGGCTAGCCGGTTTTTGCCTCTAGTATTTAGACTGGTACTCCAGTAAGGCAAAATAGCCGACGTGGAGCAGAAGAAAACCACCCGCTGGGGTGGTTTTCTGTGGTTTGGAGCAGAAGCTAGTTGAGTGGTTTATTCAACCTCTTTCCACCCTGTAATATTCCACCCACCTGACGGACCACTAACAAAATTTTGATTGGCTAAACCAGAATCATAAACAATACTGGCATTATTAGAGAGAACAATTCGATTAGCTGTTGCTTCTTTGGCCCCAGAGTTATTAGAAAAAGTAATAGTGCCATTTTGCGCATTAAGAATCACCGTCCCAGCGTTGTTAGACACTGTAATAGCACTATCACTTGGGCTAGTGGTTAAGAGCATGATATAGCTCCCAGTCTGTCCAGAACCAGCAAAAGTGGCATTATTAGAAATCGAAATCGTGCCATCAACCACTATCACACCACTACCCGCACCATAACCAGATCCCAGACGAACACTGGTGTTATTAGAAACAGTAAAATTACCAGTCACCCACAATGTACCGTTAACCACCAAGGTTTTATTGTTAGACAAAGATAGATCACCCACAATCTTCCTAGAACCAAGATTAGTTGTCGATGTGGTAGCCGTAAAATTACCATTCCATACTCCTCCCGCCTGAGCTCCCGCCTTCCAAGCCTCAATATTAGCTTCGGATACGGGCCAGTTTTGGGCCACCGGATCAGCTTGTGAAGTGTTGCAAGCTTTATTATTACCAGAGCCAGTCTGACAATAAAGACTGCCAGCAATAGTAGAGTTGGTGACCGTATGAGCTTGGGCATTCCCCACTCCACTTTGGCCAACAGTAACCCCTGTAATAGTGGAGTATAAACCGCCTAGATATAATTTAAAGTAACCGTCTAGAGTGGCTGGACTAGTGGCTGACCAGGTACCACCATTTTGACCAATCTTAGATTGACCACCACTATAACCGTCATCATTAGCCCCAATAACATAATAAGCTGAGCTACTCTGAGTAGCATTATCAACCACCAACCAATAAGTGGTTCCGGGTACTAAGATCGGATTGGAGTTGAAGGTGGTGGTAATCCAGCCGTAATTAGTAGTCACCAAAGAAGAATTCAAAGTGCCTGTAGTAATAGAAGTAGATCCAGGTTTGCCAGCATTATCATTTCGAATATAAACGGTCGCACTAGCTGGGCTACCAACCTTTTTTAAATAAAGATCCACCTTGTTAACAGGTGAGGATGTGCTAACAATAAAACTTTGAGCGAAGTCTTGAGTCCCAGAAGTATTGCGGAAGTTGATACTGTTAGACGGACTAGTTGGAGTATCATTGCTTTGATCAGTCGAAAGAGCTGAGCTGTTAGCCGCAATTGCTGTTCCTCTAATATAGGAGCCGTTGGAACCGGTGATACTACTATTACTATAAACGTTACCGATTACCCCAGAGTTGTTAGACAAAACAAAACCACCCTGACCAACTTGCACCCCGTAATTGAAAGCAATTCCTGTACCTGTCACAGCTTGAGCTTGAATTTTACGAATATAATTAGTGATATTTCCTAAAGCGGTGATGGTTTTACTATTACCAGAGTCGGTCACCGCGGTATTGGTTTGGTTACCATCTAAAGACAGGACTTCGTTACTAGACACAGTTAGGCCATTCTTCAGTCGATACAAAACATCTTCTACTCCTGATTCAGCCAAATGAAAACTAGAGAGACTTGAGTTGATCGAAGTGGCATCTTTGGAACTTCTGACACCTGGATTGACAGAGCCAGTCATCAATAACATTCCCGCCAACAAAACAAAGAGTACCGAACCAATCATCGCTTGACCTGCTTGGTCTTTGTTGTTTTTCATATTGTTTTTATTATAGCAAAATTTTTTCTCAGACTAATATCCTCCACGCACCACGGCGGTGTCAGAAAAAGTACCAGTTGAGGAGGCCCGACCGCCAGCAGTCACTGTTAGATCAAAATTAATCCCCTCCGAACTAGCGGTTGAAAAACGAGTAGCCATAAATTTTGATATTTTAGTACTACTAGAGGTCAGGGCTTGAGCAGTGTTCACTCCAGTTTGGACAAACAAGGTACTAGTCGCGACAAAAAACTTAACAGTCGTTGGGCTACCGCCACTATCGTTTGTATTAAGTTGCAAAGTACTGAGATTAGCCCCTAAAACACTATTAGCCACATCAATAGAAGTAGCTTGCCTGGTTTCCAGGACCACTCTCATTAAAGTATTCTGCCCATCAGTCCCCGCCATGCGACGATTGTAAGCCAAAAGAAAAGCGTTGGTCGTAGACAGTAAAATTAAACTAACCACGAGCGAAACAATCACAAACAAAGCTAAATAAATTAAAGTTTCTAGTAGGGTAAAACCAGCCTGTTGATTAAGTTTATTGGCCATCTTAATTAGCAAAAAGATTAGTTAAATAACCACTAGTCACCACTGTGGAAGTAGCCAAGCGGTAAGGCCAAGCCACCGTGACTGTAATCAATTTAGTGTTAGTGTCCAATGTTCCAGACGGAGCAATCCGACTATTAACATCACGATAAACTGGCGCTAAAGAAATAGTTCTATAAAAGGGGCTATTGGTTTGAACGGTAGTGGTTGCCTGCCAAGCACCAGCATTAAAACGTAAATAATAATTTCTATTGGTAGTCAGCGGGGCCACGTTGGCAGTCCAACCACTATCACGTAAAACCCGAACCACCTCCAGACCCTGGTCAGCCAGTAAGCTAGCTTGTCGTTTTTTGAGCGTCTGACCTTCAAACACCACCATAGTTTGAATAGTCATCACAATTCCGCCCAGAATCAAAGAAATAATTGCAATCGCAATCACCGCTTCTACTAAAGAAAAGCCAGCTGATTGATTGAGATTAAGTCGATTACTTTTAAAAAAAAGAAGCATGATTTTATAATTGACCAGCTACTCCACTGGCCGAGATTGTAACCGTTGCTACTTTGGTCATATCAGATAACGACTTAATAGTAATATAACCAAACTGAGTCGTCTCGCCGGTTAGACGTTTAAAATAAACATTGGTCGCTCCGCCAACTAAATAGGGTTGAATTGTTAAATCACCAGACGAGGCAATGACTTGATTGTCACTAGCTGAAGAATTAAAGCTACTACCACTAAATAAAGTAATGGATGTGCTAGCAATATTGACCCCATAAGAGGTGTCATTATAGCCAGCGACCGTTTTGGTTCGAGCCTGACTAAGAGCGGAGATTACATTGGTCGCCATATCGCTAACCGCATGCCGGGAACGGTAAGCTGAGAGACTGACAAAAACAGTCACAGCCACTAAAGTTACAATCGTCATCGCGATTATTACTTCCAGCAACGAAAAACCTTTATTGTTAGTCATTTTTATAGTGCTTCGGTTAGTGAATACATTGGACCAATCATCGAAATAGCAAAGAAACCAACCGCACAACCAATCAAGACTAAAAGAACTGGCTCAACAATGGTTGAGAGATTCTTGGTCTTGTTATCGACTTCTCCTTCAAAAAAGATAGCCCCTCGTAATAACATAGCCGCCAACTCACCGGTCTCTTCCCCAACTTCCGCCATCTCACCAACCAATGGCGGAAAGAGATCTTCACGCGCTTTAAAAACCTGAGAGACCAAAACGCCCTTCTCAATCGCTTCAATTGAACCTAGTAATAAATTTTGATATTCCGTATTGTTAACCACCGATGAAGTGATTTTTAAACTCTCAGTTAGACTGACCCCAGCTGAAATCAAAGCTGATAAATTTCTCATCACCAAGGCTGAATTTAATTCTTGAACCATCACACCGATCACTGGCAATTTCAAAGCCAGCCGACTAATCATTATTTTACTAACTTTTGTTTTTCGCCAAAAAGAAAAACCAACCACTGAGGCTAAAGTCACAACAATGACAATCAAGTAATAATTAACAAAAAAGTTACTCAGACCAATGATTGCTCTAGTGGACAACGGTAAGTCTAATTTTAATTCTTGAAAAGTAGCAGTCAAAGCCGGTACCACAAAGATCATCATCAAGATCCCAATCAAGATAATGACCACAATAATAATGGCCGGATAAATCATCGCTCCGCGAATCTTGCGTTTCAATTCATAACTTTTGTCGAGCTGTTCGCCGATCAATTTGAGCGAACCAGGCAAAGTACCAGACTCCTCTCCCGCCGCGACCATGGCCGCAAAGACACTTGGAAAAACAGCTGGCTGTTCTAACAGGGCCATCGATAAGGACTTACCCGCGTTCACTTTGGCAATGATTTTGGCAATTGATTTTTTTAAAAATTTATTCCTAGTTTGTCGTTCAAACACAGATAAAGACCGAGCTAGGGCTAGTCCCGCCTCAAGCATAGCCGCTAGATTTTGGGCAAACATTATTTTTTCTCTTAAAGACACTCGCCCTATAGTTAAACCCCACCTCTGTAACAAACCAGACTCTGTTTGGTTAACTTCTGCTAATGAAGTAACAATATAACCTTCGTTACGAAGAGCTAGAGCGAGAGCTTGCCGGTCAAAAGCCTCTCGAGTCCCTTCGATACTCTGACCAGTCAAGTTTTTGGCTTTAAATTTAAATTCCATAATTACTCAGAGACCACTCGCAAAACTTCTTCTATGGTAGTTAGACCTTGAACTGATTTAAAAATCCCATCTTCAAGCATCGTCAACATCCCCTCAGCCTTACCTCTAGTTTCAATCGCTTCCGCTGTTTTACCCTGCATCACCAGTTCCTTAATAGTTAAGGTCATTGGTAATATCTCATGAATACCAACCCGACCAGAATAACCATCTTCCGATTCTTCGGTCGCTTTTGGTTTATAAAATGGAATACTCGCCCACTCATCTTTTGGACCAACAATATTTTCTTGTCTAAGGGCTTCTAAAACTCTAGTTAGATCCACCTTTTTACCTAGCGAATCAATCTCGGCCGAGCTCAAGTTATATTTTTCCTTTGATTCACACAATCGACGAACTAAACGCTGAGCAATAATGACATTGATAGTCGACACCACCAAAAAAGGCTCTGTCCCCATATCTAAGAGGCGTGGGATGGTGCCAGCAGCGGAGTTGGTGTGCAAGGTAGAGAGAACCAGGTGACCAGTCAATGACGCATTGATAGCTAAACTTGCTGTCTCGCCATCACGGATTTCCCCGACCATAATAATATCCGGGTCTTGGCGAACCAGAGAACGTAGGCCATTAGAAAAAGTTAGACCAATATCTGGCTTAACTTGAGTTTGATTAATACGAGCAATTTGGTATTCAATCGGGTCTTCAATGGTAGAAATATTAACATCGGGTGTATTTAACATCTGAAGCATGGTGTAGAGAGTGGTTGATTTACCAGAGCCGGTCGGTCCAGTCACCAAAATCATACCCGTACTAGCTCTCATTGCTTTATGGAGTCGCTCAAGACCCTCTCCATGAAACCCACTACCTTCTAGAGAAAAACCTTTAACCGAATCAGGTAACAGACGCATCACAATCTTCTCGCCAAAGTAAGTCGGTAAGGTAGAGACCCGGAGAGCAACATTTTGACCAGAGAGATCGGTTTTAAAACGCCCATCTTGTGGTAAGCGTTTTTCATCAAGGCGCAGATTGGCTAGCACTTTAACCCGAGCGGTTAGACCGGGAGCAGCCGACTTAGGCAAAATCATAGCGTCGTGCAGTAGACCATCAATACGGTAACGAATAACTAAATCTTTTTCGAATGGTTCAATATGAATATCAGAGGCTTTTTGTGACACCGCATGAGACAAAAGGGTGTCGACAATACGAACCACTGGCAAATCTTCAGCGATTTTTTTTAATTCTTCTGGTGAAGTCGGACCTAGGTCGCTAGTCGAGGATAAACTACTAGCTTCCTTTTGAATCAGGTCCCCAAACTCAGCTTTTAAACTTTTCTGATACTGAAGTAAGCTATGTTTGATAGATTCAGAATCAGTTAAACGAGGTAAAACCTTAACCCCTACTCCCTTGCGAATGAAATCAATCGCCTGTAAATCGCCCGGATCTAGCATGGCCACTTCGAGACCTTGGTCGGACTTAGAGTAAGCAATAATATTGTGACGGCGAGCAACTGGTTCGGGGATCAAAGTCAAAATAGTACGATCAATTTTATTTTTTTTCAAATCAACATACGGTATACCTAAAACATAAGCTTTAGCTTTTCGCCAATCGTCTTCGGAAATTTTACCATTACTAACCACTAGATCGGCGAACTTATTTTCATCCCCCCCTGCTTCAGTCCACAACAAATCAATATCAGCTTTACTGATCAAACGAGACTCGACTAAAAATTTTTTGAGTTCTAGCACGTCAGTGTGCATAATTATTTTCCATTATATCAAACAACCGTCATTCCCCCCAACAAAAAACTCCCTAATTGGGGAGTTTTTTGTTTTTAAAATTAATTATTTTTATTTAGCACAAACCAGACTAGCACCATTAGGCTGTGAAGACGTACTGCCAAACAAACTACTAGTCCTTCTACAGCTTATTTTCCATGAGTTAGCACTATTCGGCCTACTTTCTCTCAAAGCGTTCATTGACCCAAAAGATGAGTCACACCAAGCACCTCCACTAACTACTTTGTAAGTAGCCGGGCAAGTTAGAATATAGTTATCATTAGCATCACTTGAAGCAATAGAACCCGTACAACCTCCGCTTGCCACAAAATTTCCACTAGAATTTTTTGTCCATTCACAATAAATAGAAGCAATCTTAACATCATCCCAAATCGCCTGACCAGTACTATCTTTAGCTGTTAGAACTCGTCCCACTGCTGGAGCAGGATCTCCACCACTAGAGCCACTAGAGCCTTGCACTCTTAATCTATCAGTCAAGACGCCACCCATCACTCTTAATTTCTCATTAGTTGACTGTAAAGTAGCCAGCCCAGGAAGGTTAATACCTACTTTACCAGTCCCAGATTCCATAATTAAGTTAGATCCGCCTGCTACCCAAGATGTGCCATTTGATTTCAAAATCTGGTTAGCGTTAGTCGAGTTAGCTACTGGTAAACCACTTAGTGTTTCGTTGGAAGGCGCCCAAGCTGAACCATTCCATTTTAAAACTTGTCCGTTACTAGGAACAGTAGCAACTACTGAGCGACCTTGTAGTTGGTTGGCGTTCCATAGGGCTTGAGTATTTTGAGTGCTTAAAGTATTTCCAGAAATAACCAAACCTGTACCAGCTGAATATAAAGGTATACTATTCCCCCCAGAAATCGCTAAGGTGTTGTTACTAAATGATAAAGTCTGCTTATCATTATCAGTAACTGATGGAATAATAACTGATGCATTTTGCCAAGTAGCTAAACCATTAGCGTCAGATACTAGAATTTTATTAAGGCCCGGACTACCACCACGAATACGAATCTGACCATTTACGTCTAGTTTAGTTGTAGCTTGACCCAAAATACCGAGTCCAAGATTACCAAACACAGCCTGGTTACCAACCACCAATGAAGCCCCCATTACTTGAAGATCGGCTCCAGCGGTCACAACTCCTCCATCGGCAATCTTAAGACTATCAGTTCCAACCCAAGCACCATTATCATAGCGCAGAGTTTGATCAGCTTGTCCGCCAGGTAAACCACTACCACCACCTATTTCAGCCAAAGTTTTCCAAACTGCTTTTCCAGTTGAATCGGTAGCTGTCAAAACTTTATTTAGACCTGGAGTGCCACCACGAACAGTGATTTCTCCACCAATATCTAGTTTTGTACCAGTTTGAGTTGGAACTCTTCCTATACCGACGTTACCGTTAACTCCCTCAATCATAAAAGCTTCGGTCGGCCATTGGGCTTGATTGGTTCCCATGTTTGCTTGACGATAAATACGAAAACCCTTATCCAATCCACCGCCTGTGTAGTTATCTAAGTTCCAAACAGGAGTTTGGGTTGGGTCTGGATTTGTTGATTCAGAAGAAGCTAGGAATAATCGCGCTCCATTACCACGAATCAAAGCTTGGCCTGTTACTTCTAGGTTAGCCCCTGAAAATCCAGACTCAGAACTAACAATTAGTTTACCGTCTACATTAGTGTCTCCATTTACGTCCAATTTAGTTTTTGGCGCATTAGTACCAATACCAACGGAACCGCCTGATTTGATTCTCATATATTCACTAAAACTACCGCCAGAACCGGCCACTCCATTCCAACCACTGAAAACCAAGTCGGCGGAACCATTAACGTTAGTCAAGATCGATTTAATCTGAGAATTACCAGCATTACCATTATAGGTGCTTGGCTCTAGACCAAAATTCAAAGCCGCTTCGTTATTAACTTGAGGATTTGCCCCATTAACAATAGAAATCTCACCTCCACGACCACCAGCAACATTCTTTAATACAGTAAATAATGAAGTTGGAGCATTGGTACCAACACCAACATTACCAGTACCATTATCAATCCTTAAGCGTTCGATACTGTTTGTTCCACTTCCCCTTCCGGATTTAAATACTATATCTTTATCAGCATCAGCGTCTGAAATAACAACGGCTTGCGCAGGTCCATCATAAGCAAAGGAAGCTCTATTGTTTACAACAAATTCAGCCGATTCACCAATCAGTGGAGAAGCACTTGAATTCAAATTTAAAGTATGTGAAGGATTTCCAGCTGTAATAACAACTTTACCAGAATTGGTATTAAACAAATCATTACCAACCTTGGTCCAATTAGAATCACCACCAGAAATATTCAAAGTACTAGTTGCTTTCCAAGAAGCAAAACCGAGACTATTAGAAACAAGAACCTTTCCTTCACCTTGATTTCCGTCTCGTAGGATCAATTTACTTTGAGCATTTGAAGAATTGGTCTCATTTCCAATAGTAAGAATACCTGGAATATAAACCTCTCTGTTAGCCCCTCCACCATCTAGACTTAAAGCTGGGGTTGCATTGTTGTCTAAAGTGGTAGGCACTATCTTTATAGACGCAGTTTCTGTTTTCCCACCAATAACACCCAAGATATTAAAGACTCCATTTAGAAGGACGTTACTAGTTTGAGGACTAACATTCAAAACACTGTTCGGCTCCCACTTACTACCAGACCAGGCAAGAGTCTGACCAGTACTAATACCATTTGAGACATTATTTAGAGAATCATCTACAAAGACACAGAAACCGTCCTCCCCACCAACACAAGGACGATATTGAGTACTATTACGCATTTGAATGAGGCGTAAATTTTCAGATAAGCTTATTTTCCAATCCTGTGGTTCATAGTCAGCATCACTGGGGGTACAATTTGTACTACCAGAACCTGGGGCATAACCCGAACTAGTATTAGAGTCACAATGATAGGCGCCCGCATTATAAAAAGCTAAATAAGTATTGTACTCACCAGAACTAATCTTCCAATCTTTATTAGTGTCGGCTGAGTGATATTTTTCAGAAAAAGTTGAACAGTTAAGGGCGCCATTTTGACCTTGAATACAAAATTCTTTAGCGATAGCTGAATTAGAAACCTCTAAATTACCATTAACAGACACCTTGCCTGTTAACAAATTACCAGCGTCTGTCCTAATATCGAGAACTTTATTACCACTCTCATCAGCAAAGCTAAAACCTTGAGCGTTAGGGCTATCAGTTTTTAGCATTAAAGACTTATCTGTATCATTAATTATGTACCAATTTTGGCCACTAGCACCCTGAAGACGGAAAAGTCTAGCAAGGTCACCAACCACACCAGTCGCACTAACACTCAATTTGGAACCAAAAGCTGAATTAGAACCTATAGCTAAATTCCAATTATTTTTTCCATTTACTAGAGGGGCGTCAGTTTGGTCTATGGAAATAGAATTATACTCAGGCTTCTTTAACCAGTAGTTATCGCCGGTCATTTTCGTACAAACTCGACTAGCGCCAGTACCAACACAGTTATATAGGTCACCATCGTAAGTGATATCGCCACCAACATTAAGATCGTCGTAAACGTTAACCAATCTTTTACTACCAGCCAAACCGCCACCGTAAATATCAAGAGATCTAGGTGCGGTATTGTTGTATCTTATTTTTCCAGCATCAGTCGCCTTAGTACCTGGAAGAACGGTCCCAAATTCCAAAGAATTAGCACCAATAATTTCTGCCCCTTTACCCAAGATACTTGTTTCACTAACAGAGAATCTACCTGCAATACCTAGGTTAGCTTTAATCCCAACATTTCCATTAGGGTTTTTATTTACCAGTTGACCCACATCATTAACCTCCCAATTGCTATCACCACCACTAGTGGTACAAGCACCACTTTGAACACATTCATTATAGATAGTTTGAAAATCAGCCCAATCAGCACTACCAGAACTATCAGTTGAAATTAAAATTTTATTTTCACCAGCAGTCGAAGTGGCGTACTGGAAACTCTCACCGGCACCAAGCATTTTGGTCGCTAAAATACTTCTAGCAACCAAAAAATTGTCCACAACAAGACTGTCGTTACCACTAGTCAAATCACCAGTACCAATATTAACAACATTACCAAAAAGACACTTAAAACCGCCCAAAAGACCACTGCCAGGAATACAATCTGGAGCCTCTATATTTTTTACCACCAACTTACCACCTAGAGTTAAACCACCATCTTTTTTCTGACTAGTAGCAGTGACGTTAATCGGTTCTGGAGCATTATTATCTGGTGGGTTGGACGGAGCTGGTGTCCAGGCGGCTTGAGCGGTAACCACCAAGGTCAGGAGAAGGAGAACTGAAGTGAGAAATATTTTACTGGATTTCATATTAAATAAAGATTATTTAGTTTTTAATTGCTTCAACACTTCTTCAATTTCAGCTGGTGTTGGCTCCTTAGCACCAGCAGAGCCAGAAGCCTGAGCGGATGGTTTAGACAATTGCTCCAAAATTGCTTTAGTTTCAGCTGCAGTTGGTGGAGGAACAGGTTTACCATCAGCTCCAACTGGGGGTTTACTCAACTCTTTTAAGATCTGACTCACTTCTTCAGGAGACAGATCTTGCCCAGAGTTTATTGAACCATCTCCAGCTGTATTTTGGCTGTTGGACAACCAAACCAGACCAACTACTATAAGGACAATTACTACGACACCGATAATAGTAGAAATAATTTTACTGCTGGATGAATTCATAAAATAAGTTTTTAAAAATTAATAAGTATTAAATATCCAAAAAATATAAAATGTAGGAGAAACCCACTACACCACAATATTACATTAAACATAATACCAACAAACAAGTCTGCTCACAATAAAAAAGTTAACTCAATGTTGATAACCTGAATCAGATACGTGGCCACTTTTAATTCGTTTTATTAAAAAAATATCTATTTATTAACTTATTTTTTAAAATAAACTCAAATATTTATTCCACCCACCAAGCTTGCAAAGTAGACCTGGACGTGATATACTTAATCATAACGATATGAGACTGTCTGAATGTCCGCTCCGAGAGGAAACGGACATTTTTAGTTAAAATTTCGTTTAAAATAATTATTCATAGCTAAAATATTTATGATCGATTTAAAAGCACTCAAAGGAGCTCTTGATCAATTAGAAGAAGAGCGCAACATTCCTCAAGATAAAATAATCGAAGCGATTGCTGACTCTTTGGTGGCCGCTTACAAAAAAGATTACGGTAAGAAAGGACAGATTGTCCGGGCTCATTTTGATATGGATTCAGGTAAAATTGAGTTCCAGCAAATTAAAATTGCTGTCGACAACACCACTGTCCGCCTAGCTGAAGAAGAACCAACTGACGACTTGGATGAACGACCTCGTTTCAATGAAGAACACCATATCTGGCTAGAAGACGCCCAGAAGATTAAGCGTGACTGTCAATTGGGAGACGAATTAATCTTTCCGCTCGACACTCAGGAAGATTTTGGCCGAATAGCCGCTCAAACAGCCAAACAAGTAATCATCCAACGAATCCGAGAGGCAGAAAAAGTCTCTATTTTAGATGAATATGAGGGACGCGAAGGCGATATTATTAATGGAAAAGTCCAAAAACTAGATCGGGGCAACGTTTTCATCGACCTTGGTCGAACAACAGCCATCTTGCCTTACGAGGAACAAGTGCCAGGCGAATATTATCGTCAAGGTGAACGGATCCGCGCTTATTTGTTTAAAGTAGAAGACACTCCTCGTGGCATTGCTTTAAAACTGTCTCGTTCTCATCCTAAATTTGTTGAAAAACTATTTGCTGTAGAAGCACCCGAGATCGCCAATGGCACCGTAGAAGTCAAAGCGATCGCCCGAGAAGCTGGTTCGCGCACCAAAATAGCAGTTATTTCTCACGACCAAAACATCGACGCTGTCGGTTCTTGTGTCGGCCAAAAAGGCTCACGAGTAAACACCGTTATTACCGAACTAGGGGGTGAAAAAATCGACATTATTGAATGGTCAGACCGAACTGAAACTTTTATCGGCAGTGCTTTATCACCGGCCAAAATCAACGAAGTTAAGATAGACGAAGAAAACCGCTCCGCTACTATTAGTGTCGATCCTGACCAGTTTTCACTAGCAGTTGGTAAAGGTGGCCAAAACGTCCGCCTAGCAGCCAAGCTAACTGGTTGGAGAATTGATATTGTTACCCCTGAAGGGTCAAATAAAGACTTAGCTGAAGTAGTAGAAAAAGTGACCACCGAAGAGACTCCCACTGAACCAGTTTCTACCGAAGAGGCTACTGTTTAATTATTAATTTAATCTAAATATCTTATGAAAAATCTGTGGCACGACATTCCATTTGGAAAAAGTAACAATAAATTCAACGTCATTATCGAGATTCCAAAACTCTCTCGAGTCAAATATGAACTAGACAAAGAAACTGGATTAATTCATGTCGACCGTGTTTTGTATTCACCAATGCACTACCCGGCCAACTATGGTTTCGTACCTCAAACTTTATGGGATGACGGCGACCCGTTGGATGTTTTAGTTATGTCTCATGAACCATTTGTCCCAGGCTGCCTAGTCGAAGTTCGACCGATCGGTATTATGGAGATGCAGGACGATGGCGAAGGCGATGCTAAAGTTTTAGCAGTGCCAACCAAAGACCCTCGTTTTAACACTGTCACTGACATTAGAAATCTAGAACCACACACTTTGGACGAAATTTCTCACTTCTTCAAAGTTTACAAAGACTTACAAAAAAAAGAAGTGGTGGTGGGAGAGTGGCTTGGTCACGAAGAAGCCGAAAAAGCGGTAGACCACTCTATAGAAGTTTACAATCAAAAATATCCTCGTTCTTAAACCCTTTCTGGACAATCACAACAAATAGCTCCATATGGTATACTTAAAGTTACCCTATGGGCTTTTTGTTTAATGGTCTAAAAAGCCTGAGGGTTTAACAGATTTACTTAAAAACATATGAAATACTATAAAATTATTCCTTTAATAATCGCCATGGCTTTAGTGGTAGCTAGTCCAATCCCAGTATTAGCTGAGGACTCCCCCAGTATAACCAACACCCTAAAAGAACGAGCTCGTGAGGCTAGAGAAAAATTCCAAGCTGAACGTGAAGCGGTTAAAGAGCAAGGACTTAAGGACAGGGCTGAATTTAAAGGAGAAAGAGCGGAGATCAGGGGAGAACACCAGGATAAAATTAAAAGTATCTTAGATGATGATTCTGTCAGTACTAGCTCTAAAAGAGACCTTTTAAAAGATGAACGAGAGATGCGCCGAGGAAAGGTGGACGATTTAAAAAAAGATCGAATTGAAGCTTACGCTAGTCGTATCACTCGTCGACTAACCGCTGCTATTGAACGTATTAGCAGCCTAATTGATCGAGTAGAAGAAAGATTAACTAAAGCTGATGCCAAAGGAATAGATATCACCAAAGCTCAAGGTCTCATTAGCGAAGCGCGGACCAACCTTAGTGAAGCCAAAGTTGGTTTAGCTGACTTCCAGGCCAAGGTTAGTGATTTGGTAACTACTTCCACCCCAGGTGAATCATTTGTGAAGGCAAAAGAAGCAGCCGGCACAGTGATTACTAAAATCAAAACCGCTCATGCTAAAATAGTAGAAGCGATCACTTCTCTTAAAGCCGACCTGAAAGACAGTCCAGACGATCAATCAGATGATAGTAGTGCTTCAAATTAATTATTAGTTATTTTTTATTCATGGACACTCAAAACAAAAACCCAGAGTCAGTTGGACCAGTATTAGGTATCGTAATTATTATTGCTATTCTAGTAGTTGGTGGTATCTTCGCCTTTACCAATCGCTTAAGTATCAACAATAGTACTCAGTCAGCTGAAGAGATTGAAGTTTCACCTGATGAAACAACTATTAACCTAAGTACCCAGAGTACCTCCACCGATCTGACCACTATTGAAGCGGACGCTCAAGCCACCGACCTCAACAATCTCGATATCGAGCTTGAAGCGATGCAAAAGGAGTTAGAATAAAAGAGATTAATAAATTTCTCGTCACCAAAAAAACTGGCCCCTACGGCCAGTTTTTTTGGTGGCAAATCAAATTAAACCCCTAATTGCAATTCCTAAAAAATCCGCTATGCTAGAGGCCTATGACTAATATAAAAATCAATAAAATTAACGACAGTGAGGTAGAAATTATCGGTGAAGTTGAGTCGGTTGAGTTTATGAAACACTGGACTCCAGTCGTGAAAAAACTTAATGAGCAAGTCACTCTCGATGGTTTTCGCAAAGGCAACGCTCCTGAAAAAATCTTACTAGAAAAAATCGGTGAAGAAAAAGTTCTAATTGAGATGGCTGACACCGTCTTTGCTAAGCTTTACCCAGAAATCCTGACTGAGCACAAGATCGACGCCATCGGCCAACCGCAGGTTTCTATCACCAAACTCGCCAAGGATAATCCCCTCGGTTTCACTATTAAAACCGCTATTGTTCCAACTTTAAAACTACCCGATTATAAAAAGATTGCTAAAGAGACTGTGGCGAAAACCGAAAAACCAACCGAAGTAACCGACAAAGAAATAGAAGACGTCATCTTTGAATTACAAAAACAACGAGCCATGTCGTTGGAGGAAAATAAAGACCTCAAACCGGAAGATAAAGACAAGTTGGTCCTCCCGGAAATTACTGATGAGTTCGTGAAAACTCTCGGTAAATTTGAAAATGTGGCTGACTTTAAAGCCAAGATTAGAGAAAATTTAGGATCAGATAAAGAATTTAGAGCCAAGGAGAAAACTCGTCTCGCTATTATGGACGCTATTGCTGAGAAGATCGAAGTCACTATTCCTGACATCTTGGTTGAGAGCGAACTAAACAAAATGGTTCAAGAATTAAAATATGAAACCAATCGCATGGGCCTAAAGTTTGATGATTACCTGATTCACCTCAAGAAAACCGAAGACGAACTCAAACATAACTGGAAAGCTGACGCTGAAAAACGAGTAAAGTTAGGTTTAGTGGTCAACGCGATAATTGACGATGCTAAATTAGAAGCTACTAAGGAGGAATTGGAGCACGAAGTTAGTCACATGCTTGGTCATATGGGCGATCAACAGCCGAGCGATAAAGATTTACCTCGTGTCCATTCCTACGCCGAAAACACCATCCTCCACAAAAAAGTCTTCGAGCTATTAGAAAATAATAAATAATGATAAACTTTTTCTAATTACTAGTCTTCGTTAAAACACAAATTATATGTTAATACCAACCGTAATCGAAAAATCACCACTCGGCGAACGAGCCTACGATATTTACTCACGCCTATTAAAGGAACGAATTATTTTTTTGGGCGGCATTGTGGACGACTATGTGGCCAACCTAATCATCGCTCAATTATTGTTTTTGGAATCTGAAGATCCTAAAAAGGATGTCACTCTATATATCAACTCCCCTGGTGGCTCAGTCAGTGCCGGTCTCGCTATTTACGACACTATGAATCACATTAAACCAGACGTTTCGACTGTCTGTGTCGGCCTCGCCGCTTCCATGGGAGCTTTCTTGTTATCATCAGGAACCAAAGGCAAGCGCTTTATGCTTCCCAACGCTGAAGCCATGATTCACCAAGTCATGGGTGGGGCGGAAGGCCAAGCCTCTGATATTGCTATCAGCGCTAAACACATCCTTCGCACTAAGGACACTTTAAACAAAATCTTAGCTAAAAACACTGGTCAAAAGGTTGAGCAAGTTGAAAAGGACTCCGATCGCGACAACTACATGACGGCCGAAGAAGCCAAGAAATACGGTTTAGTCGATGACATTGTAAAACCAAAGAGTCGGTAAAACAAGAGACGGATACCAAAAAACTGGCCACACGGGCCAGTTTTTTGGTATCCAACCACACTAGACAAAGACAAAATAATTTGATATTGTAAAAAAGTCCTTATTATTAAATTTGATTTTACGACACCCTTACCTTTTCGAATTTTTAAGCCTATTTTTTCCGATTTCACTCTTATGTTCACTCAGATTCACTTCTATCAATCGCTAGTCATTCACAACCAAAGAGTATCTTAAAATATCAACCGCTAGTGGAGCGGTTGGCTTCGAAAATTGACAAGGAACATTGGTGTTGACCACAGCCATGTCACTAATTACATTCATCATTATCACCGGCGCCGCCGGTCTCGGTGGGATTGTGGTTGGTTACTTCCTGCGCTGGTTGGTCACCTTGGGCCAGAAGGGCTCAATGGAACTAACCATTAAACAGCAATTACTTGAAGCAAAAGAAGAAGCTCAAAAAATTGTTGCCAGCGCCGAAACAGAAGCAACCACCATCCTCCAAGAAGCTAAGGTTCAAGAAAAAGAAAAAGAAACCCAGCTCAAGAAATTAGAAGACCGTCTTATTAATAAAGATGAGATTCTTGATAAACGCCAAGTTGATATCGACAAAGAAGCTGAATCACTCAAACTACGTGCTGAGGAATTAAAGAAGATAAAAGAGAAGGTTGACGGTCTAGGAGCAGAAGCTCAAAAAGAACTAGAACGGGTATCTAGTATGTCAGCTGAAGAAGCCAAGCAAGAACTCCTAAACACTATTGAGAAAAACTATAGCGAGGATTTGTTGGTTCGGATGCATAAAATAGAAATGACTGGGGCAGAACGTCTAGAACAAAAAGCCAAAGACATTCTAGCTACTGTTATCCAACGGCTCTCTACTTCGACTGTCCCAGAAGTCATGTCCACCACCGTCGATATTCCTTCCGACGACATCAAAGGTAAGATCATTGGCAAAGAAGGTCGTAATATTCGAACCTTCGAAAAAGCGACTGGGGTGGAAGTTATCATAGATGACACTCCAGGTTCAATCGTTCTGTCTTCTTTTGATCCAGTCCGTCGACAAATCGCTCGGGTAGCTCTGGAAAACCTAATTCTCGATGGCCGCATTCAACCAGCCAAAATTGAAGAGATGGTAGAAAAAGCTAAAGAAGAAATTTCCAAAATTATTAAAGAAAAGGGCGAGCAAGCGGCTTATGAAGTTGGTGTCTTCAACCTCGACCCCCGTATTCTTCTAATCTTAGGCCGACTCCACTTCAGGACTAGTTATGGCCAAAACGTCCTTCAACACTCTATTGAAGCGGCTCATATTGCTAGTATGCTAGCTGAAGAGCTCGGTGGTGATGTTCAAGTAGCTAAGGCTGGAACCTTACTCCACGACATCGGAAAGGCTGTGGACCATGAAGTGGCAGGTACTCACGTGGAGATCGGCCGACGAATTCTCGACAAGTTCGGGGCTGGTGAAGCTATTATCAAAGCGATGCAGTCTCACCATGAGGAATATCCTTATGAAACCCTAGAATCTATCATTGTTAAGGTGGCGGATTCTATTTCCGGTGGTCGCCCAGGTGCCCGTCGTGACAGTATTGAAAACTATCTGAAACGACTTAAGGATCTGGAAGACATTGCCAACAGCTTTAAAGGTATTGAACGTAGTTATGCTATCCAGGCGGGACGAGAAATACGAGTTTTTGTTAAACCAGAAGAAATGAATGATTTTGAGTCCAAACAACTAGCTCGTGATATCGCCCTCCGGATCGAAAAAGAACTTAAATACCCAGGCGAAATCAAAGTAACAGTCATTCGTGAGGCAAGAGTAATAGAATACGCCAGATAATAAGACAATATTAAATAAAATCAGTCAAAAAGCCCGCTCTAAAACCTATGTATTGCGGGCTTTTTTGCCCCACGTTATAATAAAGAGGTGGAGAAACTAAGGTCGTCTTATTAACATAAGGTAATATTAGTATGAACAAACAAGCCCTTGTCGATGTCGTCCACGAAATAGTTGGCGGCACCAAAACAAATGCTGAAAAAGCAGTTGATGCTATCATTGAAAACATCACCAAAACATTGAAAAAGGGTGATGAAGTATCAATCGCTGGTCTTGGTATTTTTTCTTCTAAAGTTCGCGCTGCTCGAACAGCTCGAAATCCTCGAACTGGTGAAGCTGTATCTGTGCCAGCCATGCGGGTACCGAAGTTTCGTCCAGCCAAAGCCTTGAAGGACGCGGTGAAATAATAAGCGCAAATATTTAATATTTGCCACTACAACAAAAATTCCCACTTCGGTGGGAATTTTTGTTTCTGTTTTTTAAGTTAATTAAATATTGTTAACCATCTATGATGATCAACACTTTCCCCACGAAATATCTGCTCGTATTTATTTTTTATTTTCCCAGTCAGATGGCCAATTTTTTCTAAACCAATTGACCGACCATCAATTTCCACGATCGGAGCAATGAACGACGACGTCCCACAAGCAAAAACTTCATCGGCTATATAAACTTCCGTTAGATCAACCAGGCGTTCGACAGTTTTAATATTCATCTCCCCCGCTAACTCCAAAACTGTCTTGCGATTGATCCCCTCTAAGATATCACTACTTTGACTAGGAGTAATTAGAATCCCGTCGCGGACGATAAAAATATTAGCTGCACTTAACTCACACACGTGACCATTGGTGTCTAAAAACAAACAATCATCATAACCACTATCAAGCGCATCCTGCTTACCTAAAACAGAGTTCACGTAAGCCCCATTTACTTTAGCCCGAGACGGAATAGCGTAATCCGGCACCCGCCGCCACACACTAGTTTTCAAGCGTGCTCCAGTTTGGGAAATAATCGGTTTAGCTTCATAAATAAACATACTCAATATTGTTTCCAAGCCTCGAGAGCGAGTACCAGGCACCAACTCACTGACATGGACCGTTGCTCTAATAAACACATTTTCATGCAAATCATTAACTTTAACCAATTCTTTGACAGACTCTTCAAAGCGCTCAAAACTCCAGGCCGGCGCAAAAGTATCAAGACCAATAATCTTAGCTGAGTTAAGTAAACGCTCAAAGTGATCTTCTAAACGAAAGGCGGCTGGACCAGCTTTCGTTACTATCACCGGGAAAACCGTATAAACACTCAACCCATAAAGAACAGCTGAACTAGCAATACTAAGGTTGGCCTGTTCTAGAGAAACAATTTTATCACCTAAATAAGCCCGATTATAAATCTTAGTCATAACCTTAGAATATAGATTTATCCGTTCATTGTAAAACGGAGGTTTTGTGCTAGATTGCAGTCAGGTATATGGCTATTTACTCTAACCCCAACATCACTACTCAGGGAGAAAATCATATGCAACACAAAGTTGCTACTGTCGTTTTTCTCCAGAATGAGAAAGGCGAAATTTTTATGGGTCGGAAAACCCAAAAAATTGGGATCGGAATGTACACCGGCCCAGGAGGGAAAGTTGAGCCGGGTGAAGCAATAGAAACTTGCGCGCGCAGAGAGACTTTTGAAGAAATCCAAGTAAAACTAAAAGAGGCTAGTTTAAGAAAAATAGCCATCATCCAGTTTTACAATCACCACCAAGATCCTACAAAATCATTCCTAATGGAAGTCCACTTCTTTCTAGCTAATAATTGGGAAGGGACTCCCCGTGATACAGAGGAGTTGAAGGATGGTAGATGGTTTCCTCTTTGGCGCTTGCGTTGGTTCCCGTGGTCAGTAAAGATGATGGCGGCGGACAAAATCTTTCTGCCATACATTGCGGCAGGGCAAAAGATCAAAGCCAAGTTCCATTACGACGGCACTGATCAGAAAAAGTTAACGAAGTACGTAATCAACCAAGTCGAAAGATTTCTCTAGCACTAAATCGTCACGACGATTTAGTGCTTTTACTTTTAGGTGCGGGTAGGAGGAATCGGACCCCCAACTACAGTTTGGAAAACTGTCGTTTTACCACTAAACTATACCCGCTTCAATAACAGGATTATCGTAGCAAAAAAGCTTATCTAATTCAATCTAAAACCAAATTGCCAGAGTGCTGAGGAAAATAGAGAAGCACATCAGCGATGACAATAGACAAAGAGTGCACCATTCTCGCAAAATCTTTCCTTGGACATAAATCAAATAACCAGCGGTAAAAGTGGCCAACAAAGTTGGTAAGACCAACAGGGTGAGAAATAAATTAGTAGCCAAACCCGGAACAATAATCAAACCTAAGTAAGACACTGCCACTAAAGCATAATAAATTAAACCTAAATCTTCCCACGGTATCCCCTGCCAAGCCGAAAAGCGGCTATGAATCACCATTTCGCAATCAGACTCTGTTGGGCAAACAATTTTATGATTGTGACGTTTCGCCCAATCAATATGTAAACAAATACTAAAACCGATCACCGCACACACCACAATTAAGATGTAAAAAATTAACATATCCAAATATTATATACTCCCCACGACTGAGAGTCGAACTTGCTCACCTTCTAACCAAACACTTGTCTTTATTTTTTTACGTTGACACTACTATGACAAGGTTTATAGTGAATACAGGGGCTGAGGAACATTTTTAATACAACCGCTCTTTGAAAGGAGGTGAGAAAATGGGTATGCCAGATAGTTTCATTTGGGATCGAGTTAAGACTATCATTAGTCGAACCTTGGAAATGAAAGGACACCAAGCGATTATTGAAGTCGCAGACCATTTGCCAAACGAAAGGGTTCGAACCATGACCGTGTTGAGCGCTGATCGGACAGAGCATCCTGGTTCATTTATCTTGGTGGTTACTCATCGCAAAAGCGGTCGAATAATTGCCAGGGCTAGTGATTCAGTCGGCTGTTTCCGCCACTTCGGCAAAGAAATAGCCGACCGAATAGAAGCAGCGCTTAACAAGAAAGAAGCCCATGCATCACAACCAAAGTAGTTCCTCACCCCATCATGGGTCTATGTGCCAACTGACATAGACCCTCCTTATCCTCCAAAACAAAAAACCACTCCAGAAGAGTGGTTTTTTGTTTGATCAGGAATCTGATTATTATCGGTCGCCTCTAGGTTCCATAGGACGAGCCTCACTAACTGTGAGATTGCGTCCACCGAAATCCTTACCATTCCAAAGCTCAATACCCTTCTGAGCTTCTTCATCGGTAGCGAACTCAACGAAACCAAAACCTTTTGAGCGTCCAGTCATACGGTCTTTGATGACCATAGCTGAAGTTACCGTACCAGCTTGTGAAAACGCGTTCTTGAACTCGTCGTCAGTAGTTGAATAAGGTAGACCGCCTACATAAAGCTTGTTTGCCATTGTGTAACGTTCTTTTTTAATAAACGTGTAAGCTGACCTGCTTGTAGTCTCTACTTACCAAACGCACACTAAGCGCGAAGAAAACGTAGGAGCTAGAACGCAAACTTACAACTTCTCTATTATACCATGTGGATAAGTAAAGTCAAACACGGCGATAAAAACTATTTTTACCAAGATATTTTTTTGGTTTCAACAAAATACTGGAGATCTGTCTGGGTTTGCTCCACAATATTTATCTTATGAGAATCCAGTGCCTCAGCCAGATCAACCCAAGCATAACCAGCTCCCTCTGTAAGAACAATCTGACGACCATCTAAATCTGTTTCAATATAAAAAACGAAACGGTGCGCATTATTCTCTTGATCAAAATAGTCGTAAAGAGCAACAATTTCTGATGCAGAGAATAAGATGCCAACCTCCTCGTTCATTTCTCTAATTAAAGTTTTTACTGGATCCCCTTGGTCTTCTATCTCAGAACCACCACCAAACAAAGCCCAAATATTAGGGCTAACCGGAGCAAAAACATCTCTTTTGTGTAATAAAACCTGCTTAGTAGCCGGATTAAAGAAAATGGCAGTGGAACAAGATTTTTGCGACATTGAAGATATAATAACATGGAATCCCGCCGGGATTATCCTTCGACTCTCACCTCGTCGTCACTCGACTCGGTCTAGGCACCAGCTCACTTGTTTGGTGTACTCACCAAACACAGCTCCACTGTTCTAATCCCGGACGCAAGAGAAGCAGTTCTCTTGCTCGGCCCGAAATACTAAAAAATCCACTTTTGAGGTGGATTTTTTAGTATTTCGGGCCGCCGGGATTCGAACCCGGAGTCGCTCGGTCCCAAACCGAGAATGTTAGCCGTTACACCACGGCCCGTTGTCATTTAAGTCTTATTCTATCGCTTCAAAAGCCTAAATACCTGGTAATCGTACCACACCAAAACAAAATAGCCAACGCCAGATTAGGTTATATCCTCTAGATGTTCTATTTTAAACACCTTATCACTCCCCTGTTCTAAATACACAGTAATAGCATCTAACTGCCAATCTATGTCGTCTTCATCAATCTCGTTGTCCTCTAGGTAGCTATTTATCGCCCGATACAACCTTTTCAGTTTCCAAGGATGAATATTATCCTCTGGTTCATAACTATCTGTTTCATGAATAACATCCCCAAACACCCTACTAACAGTCTTAACTTCAACAAAATAGATAGTAGTTCCCTTTTTGGCGACAATGTCTATTTCACCCCAAGGTTTACGATAATTTCTAGCCAAAATATAAAAACCCTTCTTTTTCAACAGTCCCACAGCTTTATTTTCACCTAAAGCACCAATTACTTGTTTAGTGGTTTGCGACATCTTCTTTACTCTTTAGTATATCAAAACCACCACCAGGTTTCATGATTAACATCTTAATATATGTTTCATATGAAACATATATTACCAGTTACAACCAAATTACCTTAAAAGTCAGTCAAGGACTATAAAACCTATATTTTAAGCCATATAATTGGATTTAGACATTAAGGGTCAGGTTTATTTGTAATTTTTTTACTGTCTCTTATACACCATATCCCCATAGTTATCCACGTTTTTCCACTTTTTAGGCCAATTTAGGTCACTTAAGAGACTGTCTGAGATTGGTCTTTTAATGGTGATTAGAAGGAGAGAATCGACTACTAATGACTCTGAGAATCGGTCACAACTCTTCTGCCCCTAGATAAACTCAGGGTAATTCGACTATAAAGTCTTGTAATAGAACATAAACCAAGAAACTCTTAACAATAATGAAACCTTGTGTTTACACTGAGCTTGTCGAAGTGTGCGGGTAGGGAGAATCGAACTCCCGTCTCATCCTTGGCAAGGACGTGTTCTACCACTAAACCATACCCGCAAATATTTTTAAAAACAAAACTAGTATAGCAAAAACTTTGGATTATTCAATCACAATAGGTTGATTTTTGGCCTTATTTGTTGTATTTTTAGTAAGTTTATCAACGCTCTCGTGGTGAAATGGATATCACAACGGTCTTCGGAACCGTCGTTGGGGGTTCGAGTCCCTCCGGGAGCACCAAAATCTGAATCTAATAGGAGATTTCTTAATCTAAAATCACCTCAGTTTTAATGAAATGAAAATAGACCTAATTATTCCCAAAGAAGTTTCACGAATAACAAAAACCCTTGAAGAAGGGGGGTTTTCAGCTTATCTAGTTGGTGGTTGCGTTCGAGACTTGCTAATGAACCGACCACCCAAAGATTGGGATATCACCACCAACGCTACCCCTGACCAAATTGTTGGGCTTTTTCCTAAAACTGTCTACGAAAACACCTTTGGCACCGTTACTGTTATTAATGAAGATATTGAACCACTAGATTTACGTCATATTGAAGTGACCCCTTTTAGAACAGAGGGGGCTTATAGTGATAAGCGCCATCCCGACAAGGTAGAATTTGGCACAAGTCTAACTGAAGACCTTAAGCGTCGGGATTTCACTATCAACGCTTTGGCCTATAGTCCGTCTAATGGACAGCTAGTAGATGAGTTTGGGGGAGTAAAAGATATAAAGGACAAAATAATCAGAGCAGTCGGGGAAGCTGAGGTTAGATTGGGGGAAGATCCACTCAGAATCATGCGTGCCATTCGTTTAGAGGCTCAATTAGGTTTCACGATTAACCTCGAGACAAAAAAAGCCTTAAGAGGCCAGGCGGCTGACTTATCCAGCATCTCCACTGAGCGGATTAGGGATGAGTTTGAGAAACTAATCATGTCTGCCAACCCAATGTCCGGACTAGAGAGTATGAAAGACTGTGGTGTTTTATCTTATGTTATTCGTGAAACAGGGGAGATGGTTGGGGTAGAGCAAGGTGGCGCTCATATTTATGACGTTTGGGAACACTCTTTGCGAGCCTTGCAACACGCCGCTGCCAAAAACGGGAGCTTAGAGATTCGTTTAGCGGCTCTGTTTCACGACATAGGCAAACCAAAAACTAGACGTAGTTCTACAGTTGTTGGTAAGAAGGCCTACACTTTCTACGGTCACGAAGTGGTGGGAGCGAGAATGGTCAAAAAGATACTGACGGAACTAAAATTTCCCCAAAAAACAATTAATATTGTTGAAAGGTTAGTCAGAAACCATATGTTCTTTGCGGACACTGACCAAATAACCTTATCAGCCGTACGAAGGTTGGTGGCTAAGGTTGGACCCGACTTAGTTTGGGACCTTATGACCATTAGGGCCTGCGACCGGATTGGAATGGGCCGCCCGAAAGAAGATCCTTATAGACTACGTAAGTATGAGGCTATGATTGAGGAAGCCATGAGAGCCCCTACATCAGTCGGTATGTTGAAGTTAGATGGTAATGACCTAATAAAGCTCTCTCAAGAGAAACCAGGGCCTAAAATAGGCTTTATTTTACATGCCTTACTGGAGGAAGTCTTGGATAAACCAGAGTTAAATAATAGAAACTATCTAGAAAATAAAGCTTTGGACTTATTAAAATTACCTCTAGAGAAATTAAAAAAATTAGGAGAAGCCGGTAAAGAAAAGAAAGAAGAGACAGAGGAAGGGGAACTGGCTGAAATCCGTAAACGTCATCGAGTATAAAACTCAAATATTAATACCTCAGACCTGTAGATTAAAATAGTCAGAAACAAACAACGCCCCAGAGGGACAGTGCCTTGGGACGGTAAAGCGCTTCACACAGGTATAGACCTGAACAGGAAACGTTGGATTATAAAATTGTTTCCTAAAACTTACAAAATTTAGTGTGGAGAAGGACTAAACTCATAAGCCAGATCTTATCCTGGTTCATCACGACTTAGTGAAGACCAGATCATGTCTGATATGATTATACATGTGTCCTATATTAAAGGACAAACATTTTCTTGTGGATAACCGGTTCCACCTAAATAAATAAATTTGTCCTTTATTAAATTAGCGCCTCTTCCCATGAAATTTACTGTGGATATCTTTTAGTTGTCTATCGGTAACGTGGGTGTAAATCTGAGTAGTGGCCACGTTAGCATGCCCTAACATCACTTGAACTGAACGAATATCAGCTCCATTCTGTAGTAGGTCCGTCGCGAAAGAGTGACGAATAACGTGCGGGGTTACTTTCTTATTAGAAATACCGGCTTTGATAGCATAAAATTTTACAATTCTCTCTACACTACGCGGCGTTAATCGTTCCGGCTCCTTTTTACCTTTCCCTATATTAACAAACAGCGCCTCATGCATATCATCTCGTTTAGCTAAATAAGTCTTAAGGTTATCTTTGGCGGTAGGGGAGATAAAGACTAAACGGACCTTCTCACCCTTACCTCTAACCGAGAATTCATCACGAGACAAGTCGATTGAATCCTGATCTAAGTTACACAACTCCGAAACCCGCAAACCAGTTGAAAATAGCAGCTCTAAAATGGCCTTATCCCGCAAAGATTTTAAGTCAGAATCCTGTGGCCCAGCCATTAAACGCTCTAATTCCACGTCAGTAATCAGATCCAGCTCTCGACCCGGGGTTTTGGCTAATTCTATTCGTTCCGGGGCTAAGGAGCTAACCCCCCGACGAGCCAAGTATTTAAGGAACATCCGCAAAGCGATCAAATGGTAGTTTTGGGTGTTTTTCTTCAAAGTCGCCCCCCTGACAGTCGGGGAAGGTTGACGGTTAAGCCACAAACGAAAGGCTCGTAACGAATCGTCAGTAATATCAGCTGGTTTGGATATGCCCGTCTGGTTAATGAACTTTGTTAGATAACGGTCATAGTTTTCAACCGTTTTCAGACTACGACCCTTTTCAATCTCTTGGTATTCGAGAAATTCTCGTTTAATGCTTTGGATATCCATAAATATAGTGTCGCACAATATTATAACACTAAAATCAATACGTCAGCCATTCCTCTGGAGATTATCTGGGTGTATCTAGTGATTCTACTTGCAAAACAAAGGGTTTTATGCTATGATACCCCTCATGCTTACAACCAAGAAAAAGCAGGTAATCATTAAGAAAAGTAAAGTCCATGACACCGATACTGGATCCTCTAAGGTCCAGATCGCTCTTTTGACTGAAAGAATTAATGAATTAGCTGAACACCTCAAGAAAAACGCTAAAGATAACCACTCTCGTCGCGGTTTACTACAACTAGTAGCTAAACGCCGCTCTCACATCAAGTATATGGAGACTCAAACTAAGAAAGAGGAGAAAAAAGAAGCAGCTAAAGCTTCTAAGTAAACCATCCGTTTTTTGTGTTATACTTGGTTGGTAAGTAATTTTTAATAAAGTATTGGTGTTAGTCTTTTTTTATTGCTAATAAATTTGGTTAGATTTTTCTGTTTGTAGTAGCCAAAAGACCAGCCCCCTAATTTCATAATCTTAATGTCTATCATTAAACACAAAGGTCAGCGTGTCGGCGTTTTTATTGACACCCAAAACCTTTATCATAGTGCTAAAAATTTATACCATGCTCGAGTCAACTTTGGAGCTATTTTAAAAGATATTGTTGGTGCCCGCCAGTTAGTTCGGGCTTTAGCTTACGTTGTTAATACCGAAGCAGGGGACGAGAAAGCTTTTCTAGAGGCCTTGGGTAAAATTGGCATCGAAGTTCGATCTAAGGACTTGCAAATCTTTGCTGGTGGAGCTAAGAAAGCTGACTGGGACGTCGGTCTAGCCGTTGACGCTATTCAACTGGCCCCAAAACTTGATGTAGTGGTAATCGTTTCTGGTGACGGTGACTTTATTCCACTGGTAGAGCATTTGCAATCCCTTGGTTGCCAAGTCGAGGTTGTTTCTTTTGGTAAAAGTTCTTCAGGTAAGCTAAAAGAAGCGACCGATGATTTTCTAGACCTAGATCTGCAACCGCGTAAATATCTAATCTCTTCAAATAACTACAGAGGTAATGGGCGCAAAGAAAAAACTAAGGATGAATCAGCCAACGAACCAGTAGTTCATATCGGAGAATAAACAGAAAAATTAGTTTTTTGATGGCTCCAGTTTTTAAATAAAAACTTAATCGAGTTTCATAAACAGAAAAAGCTAGAATCCTGTTCGTGGTCATTGTATAATGATAAAACCTATGGCTGACGACTCTCAAATAAAAAATATTCAACCTTCAGAAAATTCTAGCGACGATTTTATTCCTTTACCAAAACAAGATCCTGTTAATATTGACCCCTCTGGTACTGTCACAGATTCTCCAAACCGATCAAACTTAACTGACAAATTGAAAGCGGCTCGTTTGGCTATGCAGGGACCAGAACGAACTATTCAACGTGAACGCAATGAACGCGAAAGACAGATCGATAAAGAAAAAAGTGAATTGGGACAATCCTTAAGTCTGATTACGAAAAAAAAAGAAGATATGGAGATCGGGTGGGTAGTACTCGACAATAAACGAGTTGATTTAAAAAAGATGCTCGCCCCGCTTTTGGATGAAGAAGAAAAATTAGAAACAGCTGAAGACGAACTCGAAGGCAGAGAACGAACAACAAGCTTACCAACTGATCGACAAAAAATAGAAAAAGAGCGTTGGGTTATTCAAGACAAACGAAAAGAACTTGAGAAACAGAAATGGGGATTTGAAGATAAGATCACCAAAGTTGAAACCCTAATCAAAGAGAGTACTGAAAAATATCAGACTCTTTTAGACGAAGAGGAGATCACTATTAAAAAATTAGACGACTTGGAAAGCGAGCTATCACTAATCGCTGAGCAAGCCAGACTTGAAGAAGAGGAGGCAATGAGGAAGGCAGAAATAGCTCACTCCGAGATAGAGAAAAAAAGACGTGAAGAAGTAGCTAAAAAAGAACAGGCTGAGCTAGAGGTCAAAAGAAAAGAAGAGTTAGAGAAAAAAATAGCTGAAGAAAAAAAGAAGAAGGAAGCTGAGGAGATTAAAAAGCAAGAAGAACTAAAAAAACAAGAACAAGCAGCCAAGGCCAACACGGCCGCTAATTTAGAATTGGAAAAAGCCAAAGCGGCAGCTCTCGCTCAAAAAGCTATCGATGAAACCAAGAAAAAAGTTATCGAGATGGCGCAACTGAAAGCTCGAGGGGAAACTGAACTACAACGACAACAAGCTAGTAAAATAAATACTCTTGGAGTTACTCCAAATAATTCCGTTCCCGCTATTGATATAGTAAAAGAGGAAATCAAAACCAAACTATCTCAAATAAACACTAAAACTGAAAATGGGGACATACCAGTTGCCACCACAGAAGAAGAAAATTTGTTACCCAAATTACGAACCCTAAAGAGTGACTTAGCAAAAATAAAAGGCATAGGTGGAAAAAATTAATTTTTTTCTTAACAAAAAAAGTCTCTACCAATTAGTCAGTTTAAGATTATTATGACCGAAGACAACCTACAAACAAAAATCCAAGCGGCTAAACAGGCCCTCACTGGAAATAAAAATCTAGGGTCTAATAATCTATTTGCGACTGAGTTGGTTTCACGACGTAAATCAACCTTGAGTTTAGTTGATGCCGATAGACAGACTCTAAAGACCAACCCAACTTTAACCCCGGAAGAGATAGCTAAAAGGCGGGAACAAGCCAAGAGGGCTATGGAGAGCTTTGAACATAAACAACGTCGTGAAACTAGAGAAAAAAGGGAGCTTGAGAGTAGAGCCCTAGCCCAAAAAATAGAAGAGATGAAAAAAGCCAGACTAGATCTTGAACGTAAAAAATCATCAGAAGAATTTAAAGAAAGCGCTAAGATGGAAGAGGATAAGCGCAAGCTAAGTGAGGGTTATCAAAAAAAAGTAGCTGAAGCTCGGGCTGAAGTAGAGGCTATTACAAAATCTCAGACCCAGAAGGTAAACACTTATCACACTCTTCAAACTGACATCAATGACCAAGTCACTTCTGGTGGCTTAACTTTGACCAAAATAGCTTTGGAAGATGAAGCAAGACATCGTTTAGAAACATTACCACGAGAACCAGTTGGGGTCAGTCGGGGTAAATTAATTTTAATCGGCAGTCTAGGTTTTATTATTTTAGGTATAGGATTTCTAACAATCAGTTTCGTAATAACAAGACCAGGTGTCTCTCAAGTACAACCAGTGGTTATTAACTCTATTGTTTTTGCTGAGGAGCACCAGGAGGTGGTCACCGACAATCAAACACCAAACCAAATCCAAGATTTAATTAAAACTAATTTAAAAAAATCTTACTCCGCCAGTAAAGTAATTGATCTATATCCAACCAAAACAATTACGACTGACAAAACCATCATCAAAAAAATATTATCTGGTCCAGAGATCTTAACCTTTTTTCAAATAGCTATTCCAATTAATTTTACTCATTTTTTACTTGACCCTTTTATGATGGGGGTAGTCTCAGATCCAACCGCGACCAGTAGTGCACCCTTTTTCATTTTTAAAACTCGCTCATTTGAAAACACTCTCGACAGTATGTTACGTGAGGAAAATATCATTGTCGCCAATATTTTTGGCCCTCTAACTGAGAACAAAAACTCTATCCAGATTGGAAACTTTACAGACAAAATTATAAATAATATCGACACTAGGATTTTGTCTGACACAGATAACAACTCTCTCGCTATTTACGGTTTTGTTGATCGCTCAACCTTAATTATGACTACAACGGAAGCGGCTTTCACTAAACTGTTAACGGCCTACCAAACTCCAAAACCCACTGTTAACTAGACTGATTGACCGACCCAATAGCTGTGTTAGACTATTTTTATGGAACAAAATATATCTCATTTTAAAAATCTTTTATTAACTGAAAAAGAACAATTAGAAGCTGGTTTAAATGAAGTAGGCTTACCAGACTCAGACCAGACTGGCGACTGGCACGCCGCACCAAGTGACCGCAGTGAAGTAGATATGCGTGACGATGTAGCGGACAGATTGGAGGACTTCGAAGAACAAGAAGCGACTGAGGTAAATCTTGAAAAACAATTACGTGATGTAACTTTAGCTTTAGAAAAAATAGAAGCTGGTACTTATGGTTTGTGTGAAATCGGAGGGGAGCCGATTGAAACAGATCGTTTAGAAGCAAACCCCGCTGCCCGTACTTGTAAAATTCACCTCAACGAAGAAGCCGATCTATCATAATTTAATTTTAAATTATGTTTGCCAAAATTCACTCCGTCCAAATAGTTGGTTTAAGACCAGACATTATTGATGTTGAAGTAGATATTGGTAAAGGTCTTCATTCTTTTGCTGTCGTCGGCTTGCCAGACAAAGCAGTTGAAGAGGCCAAGGATCGTATAAATGCGGCCATTAAAAATAGTGGCTTCAAAGCCCCTGCACGTGGTAATAAAAAAGTAATTATTTCTTTAGCCCCAGCTGACATTAAAAAAGAAGGTACCCATTTTGACCTACCAATCGCTCTTGGTTTTTTACTAGCTAATGGTGATATAAAATTTGACCCAACTGGTAAAATATTTATTGGCGAACTAGGCCTGTCTGGTGACTTGCGTCCAGGTAAAGGTATCTTACTTTTAGTAAAGAAGGCAAAAGAAGCAGGTTTCACAGAAATATTTGTTCCAAAAGCTAATAGTAAAGAGGCTGCCCTAATAAGGGGTATTTCTGTTTATGGGGTTGATCACTTGAAAACTTTAGTTTCACACTTATCTGGTCCACCCATCAGGGAAACATCTTCCCGGGTTGAAAAAATAAATCTAACAGCTGAACCTGTTACCGTTGTTGAGCCAACAGAAATTTTTACATTAATAGATTTTGCTGATATTAAAAGTCAAAGTACCACCAAAAGGGGATTAGAAATTGCTGCCGCAGGCGGACACAATGTTTCCATGTTTGGTCCACCAGGTACAGGTAAGACCATGTTAGCTAAAGCTTTTGCTGGTATCCTACCACCCTTATCATTTGAAGAAATTTTGGAAGTGACCGGCATCCATTCAGCCGCTGGAGTACTAGAAGAAGAACTTATTACCGCCCCACCATTTCGGGCCCCTCATCATACCGCTAGCTATGTTTCACTAGTTGGCGGTGGGACTTGGCCTAAACCAGGTGAGATCACTTTAGCTCATCGAGGAGTTTTATTTCTCGATGAATTTCCAGAGTTTGAAAAGAGAGTCATTGAAGCCCTACGACAACCTTTAGAAGATCGGGTGATCACAGTCGCTCGAGCCAAACACACAACCCGATTCCCAGCTCAAGTTATTTTGATCGCAGCTATGAATCCTTGTCCTTGTGGTAATAGAGGGACAAAAAATAAAGAGTGTGTCTGTTCCCAGCTAGATATCATGCGTTATGATCGAAAATTATCGGGTCCGATTATGGATCGAATTGATATCTGGCTTCAAGTACCACCAGTTGATTATATAAAACTATCTGACAACGCCAGCGAAGAGACTTCTCATAAAATAAAAACTCGAGTTTTAAGTGCTCGTCAAAAACAAATAAAAAGATTTGCTGGGACCAATCTAAAGAGCAACAGCGAGATGAATGTTAAGGATTTAAAAAAATTTGCTCCCCTTGGTGAAAACGAAACAAAACTCTTAAATAATTCAGCAGCTCGCTTGGACCTCTCGGCCAGAGCTTATCATCGAGTTATTAAACTAGCCCGAACTATAGCTGATCTGGCCAGTGCTGAAAATATTGAAGAAAGCCATCTTCTCGAAGCTCTCCAATACCGACCTAAAAGTTTAAACTAAAAAATACAAAAAAAAGCGCAAACCTGCGCTTTTTTGTTTGTTAAAAATAAATTTAAGCGTCAAACCGAACCGGAGCAATCTTGATTAATTCAACAATCGTTTCAGGGTCATCTAAAATAGTGTAGAGGTCCATATCTATTTCATCAATAGCCTGAAATTTTTCATAAATAGTTTTTTGAATAAACTCGTGCAATGGAGCCCAATATTCTTTACCCACCAAGATAACCGGCACGCGAGGAATTTTTTTAGTTTGAATTAAGGTGATTATTTCAAAAAATTCATCTAGCGTCCCGAAGCCGCCAGGAAAATAAACAAAGGCCTCGGCTGAAAAAGATAAGCACACCTTGCGAGTAAAAAAATAATGGAAACCAACATGTCCTGTAACATAAGGATTTGTAGCTTGTTCTTGAGGTAATTCAATTGTTAAACCCAACGAGGACCCTCCGGCTTCGTAGGCACCTCGGTTACCACCTTCCATAATACCTGGACCACCACCAGTTAATACCGCATAACCATTATCAGCTAGACGACGAGCTAAAATTCTCGCTTGTTCATAATAAGAATGATTTTCTTTAAAGCGAGCGGAGCCAAAGAAAGTAACTGATTTATGATATTTTCTAATAAAATCAAGGCCGTCCGTAAACTCTTTATTAATCTCTAGTAATCGCTCCTGAATTGCTTCGCCCAACATTTCCATTGTCATTGGCTTAATCGGTAATTCAGATTCTGGCACATTAACTTCGTCTTTAGTTGGGTCTGAAGTATGAATATTTGGTTGCATATGGAGGTTATATTAACACAAAAATGGAGTAACCAAAAAACCCACCCTGTCACTCAATAGAGTGACAGGGTGGGTTTTTTTATTCTTAATTAAAATGGATTTGGTGCCCCACGAATTTCAAAGTGGAGATGAGTACCAGTAGAACGACCAGAGGAACCCATTTGGCCAATAACCTCACCTTGAGAAACCGTCTGCCCGACGCCGACATTAACATTGAGTAAATGGGCGTACAAAGTTTGAGTATTATTTTTATGTTTAATGACAATATAATTACCATAGCCACCATTCCAACCACCGGTTTTAGCCACAATAACCGTTCCTGAAGCCGAAGCATAAATTTCTGAACCTAACTTATTAGCCAAGTCCACACCGTTTTGTCCGTGGATACCTTGTGTTTTTAAGCCACCACGAGTCGGCCTTAAGTAATAACCAGAATAAACCAATTTATTAGGACTAGGAATTCTAACTTCACCTCTGACTGGTTGTTTAACAACCGCCACAGGAGGGGCCACTTCTCCATTCGGTACGATTATTTCCATACCCACAGTCAGTTTTGTATCTACTTCTAAGTTATTAAATTGAGCAATTTCCCTAGCATCACCTTTATACTTTTTAGCAATCGAAGCAACCGTATCTCCTTTAACCACCAAGTGCTTTACTCCTGAAATAGGCAAAATAATCAAAACCTGACCTTCCTTTATTGGCTGATTCTTCTTTAAGTCATTGGCCCAGATTATAGTGTTAACAGATACCCCAAACATATTCGCAATAGCTGGCAAAGAATCTCCAGTATGAACCACATAAACACTAATATGATCAGCCTTACTAGGTAAGTCTTGGATGTCCACTGCTGTACCTAGTGGACCAGTCTCGGCCACTAAAGCACTATCATTAACAATCACTATTTCTGCATCAACTAAACCTTTCTTGTCAGCCCCTATGGACATATTACTATTCTCTAATAAAGGAATCGTCTGCGAGTTTAAAAGTGAAACACTGTCAAGAGTTTGATTTTTATTCACTATAGAAGACAAAACAGAAAGCACTCCAGCCTGAACACTGGTCGCCACACTCAAACAAATAATCACACCCAAAAAAAAGACCGTCCGACTAAAAATCGATGCCTTGAGTTTAAATATCAAGCCCTTTCTGGATAAACCAAGAACAGAACGTTTTAAGAATCGAGGTAAAATAAGTCCCTAAAATAAGCTTCTAATCAGCATCCCGACAAAATATGGCTCAACAAAGCCCTATTAAAAATCAAAGCCAATCTGATTAACTAAATAATTATACTAAATGAGGTCTTAAGAGCAATAACTCCAAGTATAAGACAGTGGATAGGAAAAACTGTCAAAACTAACCCCTGAGGCGGTCTAAGATCTCTCTTTCAATGTCAATCAGGTCACGCCCGTAGGTTAAACGGGATAGTTCTTTTAGTTTATCTTTAACCTCACTTGATCCTGATACTGCTCGATTGGTCTTAAAGTTAAAAGGTTTGGCCGGTTCTCCATTTAAGAGTAATTTAGCAAAGGCATTTTGATTTTCAATCGTAATTAAATCTCGTTCATTAAAGGTTGGCCCAAAATGTTTAACTAAGCTTTCCGCGTCAGCTGCACCCACCCGAAAGGCAGTCATTGACCCAACGTTACCAAAAACTGACTCCCTAATCTCATCTGTTAATTGAGCAATAAACTGATGGGCAATTACTAAGTTAAGGCGATATTTACGAGCCTCGGACAAAATGACTGAAATCGAGTCTGTCGTAAAATTTTGAAACTCATCAATATAGAGATAAAAGTCTCGTCGAGCTGATTCCTCAACATCGGTCCTTGATAAAGCTGCTAACAATATCCGACCGGTAATCACCATCCCTAAAAGACCAGCGTTAATATCACCGATTCGGCCTTTAGCTAAATTAACTAGCAAGATTTTTCCTTCGTCCATAACTTGGCGAAAATTAAAAGCAGATTGAGGTTGTCCAATAATCGGCCTCATATAGTCGTTAGCGATGAAGTTGCCAAATTTGGAAGTAATATAAGGGGTCATATTAGCCAATCCCTGTTCACCGGTTGTTTTACTAGCTTCTTTAGTCCAAAAATCAATCACCGTTGGATTAGTAATCCGTGCTAGTTTTTTATTACGAAATTCTGGATCAGTAAAAATCCGCGGCACTTCCATTAAGGTAGCTGGTTCATTTTTAGCATCCTCCATCAACAACAATAGCGAGTTACGCATATATTGTTCAAACATCGGCCCCATAGTCTCCTTATCAAATAGGCGATTGAAGATTGATTGTATTTCGTTAACAATAAAAGTCTTTTCTTCCGGTCGACTAAAATCGTACTCCAACATGTTTAAGCCAAGGGGACGAGATAAGTCACCTGGATCAAAAACTATCACATCATCAATCCTTTCAATTGGCACTCGAGCCAAAATATCGTCAATCAAGTCGCCATGGGGATCAATCACACATAAACCTTTACCAGCTTCCATATCTTGGACTGCCATATTAAGCATCATAAAAGATTTACCGGTTCCTGTTTGGCCGACAGTATAGAAGTGGCGACGACGATCCTTGTCTGTCATTCGGACCAATTTTTCCTCTCCTCTAAAAGTACTAGTACCAACAATTACCCCTTCATCTGGCAGATTATTCGGTGGCTCAGCTTCTCGAGCTTTAAGCCAATTAATGCGAGGAATGTTAATCGTCGCTGTTGGTAAATGGAAAATACTAGCCACTTCTTCAGTATTTAAAACCATCGCATTATGACTAACGAATTCTCGAAAAATATAATCAAACATTAATCTTTTCAAGGTCCTTGGTTTAACTACTTTAAAACCATTACGCAACGGCGCTGTGTATTGACTAAATGAACCAGCTAATGACAATAAAATATCCTCCGCTCGAGCCTGGGTTCCCGATGAGGTAACCAATCTAACATTAACCGCAAAAAGAGGTTTAGATATTTTTTGGCTCAAAGTTTTTACCATCTCTTCATCAACTACTCCCGAATTAGCCGGACTAGCTTCAGTAGTAACAGTCCCAGGGGCCATCATTTTACCAACAAACTCCAACTCTTTTGGCGGTTTTAAATCAAATAATGGTTTTTTTATAATATCTGCAAATTTTTTTCCTTGTTTTAGAGATTCAATCGCGTTATTTATTTTTTTATTTTCATCGCCATAAGCTGGCCGCAAAACTACTTGTAATGAAGCTCCGTCACCAGTTTCAGCCAACTTAGACAACGTAGTGACAATCCCAGCAAAAGTATCAATCCCACTTTCTCGGTAAGTTCTGATCGGCAAAAGCGGCGTTTTGTTTAAAGTTAGATAAGCACCAACGCTACCACCATCTGGATTAAAGATAGTGTAATCGTGAGCATCAGCCACTTGAGCATCAGGGAAAAAACCCCTAATTTGTTGTTTGACAAAATCACTGACTTCTCTAGGTACAGCAATGTAAAAATGAATATCGCCCAAACTATTGTGAACGGATGTTTCCAGGACACAAGGCTTGTTAATAGCCGCCAAAGCACTAATAAATTGTTCTGTTTTATTAATCTCGTCAGTAAAATCTTTCTGTTCTTCAAGTCTGGACTGAGGCAGCCGAACACTCATCACCTTTAAGTTAAGGGCATCGAAAGATGGCTTCCGTCTCAATAAAAAAATCCCCACCACTATAGTTGTTAGGACCAAGAGTGAACCAATGACTAAAGTAGGAGAAATTAACATAATCTCTAAGAAATTAAGCCTCTAGACTTTAACTCGTCATAAAGTTTGTCAACTAAAGCATCGTGGAAAGCATCCAAAATAAAAGGTGAGTGGGTGAGGGCTTGATTAATAACCTGCTTTATTCCCTTAACCGGAACCAGGGCAATTAAATTATTTATAACAGCCACCGATTGATCATCTAGAGTATCTAAATAACTCTGGTCGCCAACTACCGACTTGGCGACCACCGGCGTAACTCCCGCCGGGGCCAAATCTACCCCCACCTGCTCGGTTGAGGTAGTCTGTTCACTAGAGACAAAATTTTCTGTTATCGTCTCACTGATAACTTCGTGATCAGAAACCACCCCTCTTTCCGATTCTAGTTGTTTTCGTTTAACACTAATTTGACGAGACAACTCTGCTATTTCAGCTTCTAAATTATGAGAGTTGTTCCAAGTTATATTTTCAGGCATAATGACATTATACAATAAAAGAGACTAAACCCCAGACTTTGTAAATATAAATCTATGGAAAAAATAGACAGCTCAAACATTAATGAAGAAAATGGTCACCAATTGAATCCTGTTGATCAAAAAAAATACGACAGTCAAAATGAAAACCGTATTAACGAATTATGGGACGCCCTAAAAACAAAAGAGGCGACTAGACAACAAGAAAACCGACAAATAATAAAAGAGCAAGCTCCTGTTTTATCGGAAGAAAACTTTCTCACCAAATCAGGCGACTATGTAGATTTCAGTCAAGCCAAATCAATTCCTGAAATCATAGAACAACTAGCCGAACTCGGTGAAATACAACACGGCAATGGTGAAAATATCCAAACCATACCAGCTGAACAAATCATTACTTTAATCTATGACCGACTTTACAACCCTTACGCTGACTGGACCAAGATTACCTTACGCCACCGTTTACGAGAATCTATTTATAGACTAGCTGAAGATTTTAGAAAAACCCCAGACTATTTTAATAATTTAAACGCCAGCCAATACCTAAAGGCCACCAACCTTAATGAATTAAAATTATTTCTAGAAGATGAGGTGGCTATCCCAGCCACTAATGGTCAGATCATGACCGGTTCTCAGGCGATTGAAGCCATTGAATATGGCCGACTCGACCTCCTCCCAGCTCAATTGAGATTTAAAATCATCTCTTTAAACAAACTCTCCGCCACCCAATCAAACCAAACTGCGCCAGCTGTGAGTCCAGCCAAATCTCAAACTTGGCGCCAATCACTTACTAATACTTGGTCTTCAGTTAAGTCATTCTTCTCCAGGGGCTAGTTATCCTCAGACCAGATAACAGTGTGATATAGTAATCACACTTTCATGATTAAATCTGACTTAAACTCGAAACAGCAAGAGGCAGCTGACCACCAGACTGGCCCTTTGTTAATCATCGCTGGAGCCGGAGCTGGTAAGACCAAGACTATTACTCACCGTATTTTGAACTTGATTAATGCTGGTGTCGCTCCAGAATCCATTTTAGCTGTTACCTTCACCAATAAAGCCGCTCAAGAAATGTCTGAACGGGTCACCAAACTACTTAAAGCCAACAACGACACCAAAAATCCCAACCCCTTCCAGAATCCAGCCAAACCTTTTGTCAGCACGTTTCATGGCCTAGGGGTTCATATTATGAGAAATCATGGTGATCGCATTGGAGTGTCAAAATACTTTTCGATTCTCGACCGCGATGACTCTATCCGTCACATCAAAGAAGCCATGAAAGGCCTCAGTATTGACCCAAAACAATTTGAACCTAGGAAAGTCCTGAGTAAGATTTCTCACTTCAAAGGTAAAGGTTTCACCTATGGTGACTACCAGCAAGAAGCAAACAAACACCCGTTCGGCCAGATTATCGCTTCTATTTGGCAAAACTACGATCTCCAAATTGCTAAACAAAAAGGGTTAGATTTTGACGATTTATTATTAAAAACCGTCACCCTCCTAAAACGTTATCCAGATGTTTTAGCCTATTATCAAGAGCAGTGGCAATACTTGCACATTGATGAATACCAAGACACTAACGGTATTCAATACGCTTTAGTCCAAATGTTGGCTAGTAAACGTCGAAATATTTGTGTCGTCGGTGATGTTGATCAATCAATTTATAGTTGGCGAGGGGCCAATTATGAAAACTTGATGCGGTTTGAAGAAGACTACCCAGAAGCAACCACCATTTTGTTAGAACAAAACTACCGTTCAACGAAAACTATTCTGGCTGGAGCTAATGCTATTATCAAAAAAAATACGGCTCGCCGGGAAAAGAATTTATTTACTGATAATCACGAGGGTGAGAAAATTACTCTAACTGCTGCCCTCGACGAAAAAGGGGAGGCTAATTTTATTGCTGAGACTTGTAAAACTTTAACTCAAAGTGGTGTCAGACCGGATCAAATAGCCGTCTTGTATCGAGCCAACTTTCAATCACGTAGTATTGAAGAAGCTCTCCTTAAAAGAAATGTACCTTACCAAGTGCTAGGGGTACGCTTTTTTGAACGCCAAGAAATTAAAGATATTTTAGGTTATGTTAAATTCGCCCTCAATCCTGACGATTTAGAAAATCTGAAACGCATTATCAATGTGCCCACTCGCGGGATCGGCAAAGTGACCCTGGCCAAAATCGCCACCGGTCAGGCTGACACCTTACCAGCCAAGGCTCGTTTAGCCTATCACGAGTTCACTATCATTATCGATAATATTCGCCAATTTATTACCTCTCACTCCACTCAAGAGACTTTGAAATATGTTTTGGAACAAAGTGGTTTAGAAAAAGCCTTACGAAACAGCACCGAAGAAGATTTGGAAAGATTAGAAAATATAAAAGAATTAGTTAGTCTAGCCGAAAAATTTAATCCCGTGTCTGGTGAAGAAGGTTTATTGTCACTAATTTCGGAAGCAGCTTTAGTGTCAGATCAAGATACACTCGGCACAGCTAAAACTGGTGTTCGCCTGATGACTATTCACGCTTCCAAAGGGTTGGAGTTTCACACAGTCTTTATCACTGGTCTCGAACAAGGTTTGTTTCCGCACCAAGGTTTTGGTAGTGATGAGGGCCGAGATGATGAAGAGGAGAGGCGCTTATGCTACGTGGCCCTCACTCGAGCGGAACACAAATTGTATTTGAGTTATGCCCAGACCAGAAATATTTTTGGTTCCCGTCAGGTTAATATGCCATCAGAATTTATACTTGACCTACCAGATGAACTAGTAGAAGCTGAGGTGGTAGATAGTAGTGACACTATTGAATACTTAGACTTTTAAACCAGCCAATGAAAATTACTGCAAAAAAATCACTTGGGCAAAATTGGCTCAACTCACCAAGTGCTATAAATAAAATAGTGACGGCCGGGGAGATTAAACCCACCGACACTATTTTAGAAATTGGTCCTGGCCGAGGCGCTTTGACGAAAGCTTTACTCGCCACTGGCGCCAAAGTAGTGGCTATTGAAAAAGACCATCAATTGATCAGCGACTTAGAAAATACTTTTGAACCAGAATTAAAAAACGGGCAGCTACAATTACTAGAAGGGGATATATTGCAGGCAAGTGAGCTATTAAGTTTGAAGAATATTGCACAGGCTGACCGAGCCGAGCATAGCAATTTTCCAGCAGGAAAATATGCGCATTCTGAAAACCTAATAGCGAGCAGTTATAAGGTAATCGCTAATATCCCATACTATATTACCGGGGAGTTATTACGTTTATTTTTTGAAACAACAAATCAACCAAGTCTAATGGTCTTAATGGTCCAAAAGGAAGTAGCCGAAAGAATTGTGGCTCGTGATGGCAAAGAAAGTATTTTATCCATCAGTGTCAAAGTTTACGGTACACCTAAAATCATTGCGACCGTGCCGGCCGGCGCTTTTATCCCAAAACCAAACGTGGATTCCGCTATTTTAGCTATAACCAATATCAATCACCAAGCTTTCCCTAACACACAAACAGAAGTGGACTTTTTTGCTATTGTTAAACAGGGTTTCGCCCAAAAAAGAAAATTAGTCAAAAATAATATAAACTGTTCAGAAGAAATTATGACTAAATGTAATTTAAATATTAAAGCCCGGGCAGAAACGTTAACCGTTAGCGACTGGCTTTGTCTCACTAAAAACCTAAAACATAATGACCACTAAAAAAAAGTTAATCTTAGTATTATTTGGTCTATTATTTACAGGAGTGGTTGTTTTTTGTTTGAGTCAACCTAACCTTCTCCCCGTATTACCAATCAAACACACTTCCGGGCAATCCCCACTAAAGACTGAGGTACTAACTATTGGTCAAACCAAAATAAAAGCAGAGATAGCCGACACCGAGACAACTCGTAATCAAGGTCTATCCAACCGAAAAAGTTTAACTAAAAATACTGGAATGTTATTTATCTTTGACAAACCTGGTTTTTATGGCTTTTGGATGAAAGAGATGAGATTTTCTTTAGATATAATTTGGATCGACGAGTCTTGGAAAATAATCGATATTACTAAAAACGTTTCTCCAAAATCTTTTCCCACCACCTATGTGGCTAGCGAGCCAGTTAAATATGTTTTAGAAGTGCCGGCTGGTTTTACTACTCAAAACAACCTAGATATCGGCGATATCTTTACTCGTTAAATATTTTGCCTACAAAGAAGTTCCTACCATAAAAATACGAGGAGCAATCATGATCGGCTTACAAGGGTGGTCTCCACCCACAAAGATCACACACACATCAGCTGCCACATAAGTACCCATAATAAAAGTGCCAGGTTTCCACAAATCAAAGAAAGGGTAAAGAATACTACCAATGCCAAAGATTAAAAACGGGTATGAGGTATTACCGATTGGTCGATTAATAATTAGGAGATTTAAACTACATACACAGGGGATGGTGGCAATAATTTGACCCCCAAAAGGTAAACCTGGGCCAGCTAAAGCGGGAAAAGGAGCAGCTAAAATCAAAACCAGCCAACTGACAAGGAACCATTTAGTAAAAGTTTTTACTCTATTCATTAGAGGGATAATTTAAAAGTTTTTGTATTACTAATCTTACCACTATCATCTTCAACATAAATACCAACTGGTAAATCTAAATTATAACCACCAACAGAGACAGACATATCTGACGGTACCAGACTAGCCCCACCGTGAACAGGTGAGTAAATATTTACCACCCCACCAGAAACAGAAACAGTATTCCCATCAGGATCCTTCAGAGTGTCAGTGACATTTAAAGGACTTTTACCTAGAGGATTTTCAACTACCACTTTTAAAGTTTTCCCATCGGAAGATCTGACCCTGGTTTTTCTGTTACCACCAACCGAGACAGTATTACCAGTAGTAGAAGTTGAAAAGCCAGCACCAGTGATAGTGACACTGGTGTTAACACCCCCATTTTCGGGTGAGATTTTGCTAATTTTAACCTTACTAGAAACTGAGACCGACGGTAAATTGTCACCATTAGACCCGTTAATGTTAAACGGCTTACCTCCGCCATAGGTAACTCCCGTCAACTCTTGAAGTGGTGGTGGTTCAGCTGGAATAGTAACACCGATCAAATTACCAGGATTAAAGTTGGTAATAGCATTAAAAACATGTCCACCTGTTTCATTACCATAAAGCTCATTTAATACCGCCCTAGTGAGTTGACCCAAAATTCCGGTTCCTTTTTCTAAACCCAACGGTTCTAAAATAACATCCCCAAATTTTTCTTGAAATTTTGATAGGGCAGAGACCGTTTTAGCTCCAAAAAACTCAGTCTCCTGTCCAGGAGACCCCGGCCCAGACAAAGACACCTGGGTATTCGGGTCTTTGTTTAACAATTCTTGAAGTTTTTTAACATCTGATCCACTGTCACCTAACTTTAAGTTTTTATCTAGACTAGCTAAAACTGGGCTAGAAATAAAAAAGGTGGCTATAATAATTAAAACTAAAAGCCAATGGGTTTTCATTAAAAAATTATAGCACAACTAAAAAAGTTATCGTTATCCCCGTTATTTAAGAACTTCTATCAACAAACAGTAACTGATATACTATAATTACTAACAGACGTATGACTATTCGTAAGGTACTTTTTATATTAATAGGCTTAATGATATTAAGTGGTGTTTTGTTGGTAGTTTGGAAACTAGGAGATAAGACTATACAACAAAAACAACAACAAGCCGCCGCCGAACAAGCAGCTATTTTAGCCAAAGAGGAACGGGCTAAAATGGTGGCCCTGATTCAAACCATCAACGGAGAAGAGTTTGAGCACTTTGATACTGCTACTTGGCCCAAGTTTATTCTAGCCAGTCAACTCAACATCCAAAAAAGTACATCAACTAAAGATGTCCAATCTTATGGTTTGGCTGTAACTAATTTAATGAGACCTTTAGTTATTTCGGCCACCCTGCCATCTGAATTATTATTGGAAGCCTACGAAAAAGGAACCCCAGAATCAACCAAACAATTGGATGAACTAGCTCAAAATTTCAATTCGGCCACCACCAACTTAAGCCAATTATCTGTTCCAGCCAATGCCGAAGTGGCTCACTTACGCCTAGTTAACAGCCTTCAGCGCTACAGTTTTATCCTAAACAATATGAATCAAATTAGTAAAAACCCAGTCTGGGCCCTAGAAGCCAGCCAAGACCATAAACAGGTTTTTGAAGAGCTGGTTAACGACTTGATGTTCATGAATGCTTTTTTTTCGGAACATAAAATAAAAATCTCCAAACAGAACCAGATCCAATTATATATTCCAAATACTCAATGACCAGTTTTTTAAAAAAATCGATCAGTTTAGTCACTATCACTTTTTTGGTGTTACAACCCTTTTTAATTATTAACTCCTATTCAGTTTCGATTATTCCGACAGCTGTCGCTCAAGACAACTCCGACTGTCAAGGTAACCCAAATTGTACCGGGGAGTATTGGGTAGATCCAAGTGCCAATGAAGGGAACACCGCTGAATCAAATCCTGATATTGCTAGAGCCCAAGCTGATCGAGAAAAAAAGGATGCGGAAGCAGCTAAAAAAGAAGCTGAAAATGCTCAAAAACTTCAGGAAGAAGACAAGAAAAAATGTGAGTCCATGCTCAACGGAGGTAAGGACCAAGGTGGAACTCTTGGTAAGGCTTTTAAAAACATTTTCACCAAAGCAGCGACTGGTCTTTTAGGTTCTCAACTCCCACCAGAATTCAGAGGTATTTTTAATAACACTATAAACACCGCTATCAACGATCCAGCCAACTTAGGTGTGGCCATGCAAGAGTCTTTAGGTTCTACCATTATCGCTGGAACCAACAAAGCTTTTTCTCAAAATTTTGAACGGGCCATTAATCAAGAAACCAACGGTGGTCAACTACCAATGACCGAAGCCCGACTAAAAGAAATTGTTGGCGAAGTTTTATCTGTTTCTACAAAAAGTGCTCTACCAGAGGCTACTCAAGCAGCTATGGATCAAGGACTAGCTGGCGCTATCCGCAATACTTTAAAAACAAAAACACCCGAACTAGCTTCTGGTTGGGTAGAAGCAGGAGTAGCTAATAATTTCAACGAAAACGGGGCTGACGAATTAAGAGCTCAGATTGGTGGGCCCCTATTCTCTTTATTGTCTGACCACGCCCGACAAACTCAAAACGACTCTCTCAATCTAAACGGAGCTGATGCTGGGGACTTACAAAAGTTTGCTAACACAATTATTGAATTTTTTGTTTCCTCTATTATTACCCAGCTAGAGAACACCACCACAGCAACTGCCATCAATACTGTTTATGATGAGGAAGGTAATGTGGTTAGCACTAGTACAACCCAAAGAACCCAAGGCCCCTTAAATCAAAAGGTTGGTCAAGAAGTATTTGATGGACTCAGCACCCTGTTTGGGACCAATGGATCACCGATTGATAGTGAGGTAGAGAAGAGAATCGCTGAGTTACCAATCGAATCTCTAATTACCGATAGTGGTTTCGCTAGCGCTAAACGTAAAATTTTAAGTAACCCGGAAACTCAAAGGGTTTTAAATGGTAATCTAGAAAAACTTCATACCGCCATTCCTTTTAATACTATTGCCAACAGCGTAAACACAGCCGGTTTAGTTAGTGGAAGCGGTCAGGTCAATATCCAAAAAACAGTCGAGCAGGTAATGATTCAGTTTACTAGTTCTGTTTCTTCTGGTGGAGGTGGTGGATCAAATGGTAACCCCCTAATTCAGCGAGCAGTTGGTGATGTGGCTGGAAATTTAAGTCAGTCTGTTGGTGGTTTCTTACAAAATTCAAACGGGGATTTCGCAGGAATTTCAGAATCATTTCAATCTGGATTATCAAACGGCCTTGGCGATATGACTGGAAACCTAGCTAATGGGTTACTAGATAAAGCCTTAGGAGATACCCCTTTCGCAGGAGTAGTGGATGTCTCTTTTTTAACTGACAGTTTAAGTAGTAGTGTCACCAATCTTTTTGACGGAGTCTTTAATGGTGAAGGTTTTAATATTGGATCAGCTTTTAGTGACGGTTTTGCTAATTTTAGTTCTGGTTTAGCTCAAGCCGCTTTAGGTGCCGTCCTCGATTTGGCTGGTATTCCAAAACCAATCGCTAGTATTGTTCAAGGGGTAGTGGATACAGCTACTGCCGTTATTATTCCTTTTGTTCCAAATCGAGAGCAAATGGGCCCGGAACTGACTGCTTCCAAAAAAACCGCAGCGGCCACTGGTGGGACTCAAGAAAATACCTCTCAAATCAACCAGACAACTCGTAGTCAGGAACAATTAGATGTAGAAGCTTGTACTAAGTTACGAGCAATTGACCGCAAACAAAACGCCGAAGAACAAAAACAAAAAGTAGAGGAGCCTGATCTAGCCCGTAAGGCAGCTACCGAATTAGAAAAATACCGTCAAGGTCTACTAGATTGGGTTAAAAAAGGTTATGACAGCACCGGCCAAGGACCTGATAGTCCTTTATATGTTGAAAACACCGACCAACATTTAACTAACGTTAAAAAAGAAGCTGGCGAAGTTTTTTATGACGGCCTTAAAAATTCCCCAGACGCTTTCAAAGACCAGACGGAAACCACTCTCCGCAAAACAGATCAACCTAATACCCCAGCTTCTGGTGCATACATTGATAAACAACAGTATGATAAATTTGCCACTGGCCGAATAACAAACACTGATGAATGGTGGAAGACTTATTTTGCTGTAACTGACCCTTTTCATCCAAACTCCCCACAAAATTCACTCAGTTTAGGTCAGACAGTCAAAAACACAGTTGAAACAAAAGCAGTTGAGCAGGCTAAAGAGGAAATTCAGGCTAGTAACGGTTTTCTCCCAGTTAGAGTTTGTGAAGAATTCACCGCCAATGGTCAAGCTTGTAAACGCTGGAAAACGACTACCCCAGCTATTGAAATTAAAGACAGCGTCACGAAAGCTCTAGCTACTAGAGTCGACCAGTATCTAGACCCTAAACTAGGAGCTATCACCGAGGGTAACCAACCAAGTGTGGAAGAGCTTAGAAACTTCACCCCCCAGACTTCTGGTGGGGGAGGAAATGGACCAGGTACCAAAAATTCTTCCAATATCTTACAGACCATCTTAGCTTTCCTTAATACCCTTCGAACCCAACAAGGAAATCAAGGCTCCTTAACACTAAATTATAGTTTGATTAACTCAGCCGGATCACCTTCTTCTATTAAACTTTCTTGGCAAGGAAGCAACGTATTGGCCTGCTCTGTCGACAATGACTGGATTGGCCCTGGCCTTAGTCCAAACTTTGTCAGCGTAATCAAAAGCCAAGGAGATGCCCTCGACACTTCTGGTAGTTTCACTTTTGGAGCACCGCTTACTTTTGACTTACGTTTTTCTCGGACAAGGGCCTCAAGCACTCCACCCGAGCAATCAATCGTTGTTGTTACCGTTAACCGTGATCCAGGTTTATACCAACAGAAAAATATCACCTTACCAACCGATCTAAAACCTGGTGATCTGGCCATTTATCGACAACTTATCATTATCGGTGCCTATTGGTACAGATACTAGCCCAGCAACAATTTTGTCTAACTTGAGACAAGCTATCAGCAACGTCCAAAGTTCCGATGAAAACCCATTACAGAAAGCAGAATTTTTGAAATACTCTTTCTCTGAACCAGAAGTGGCTAGAAAAATGATTACAGTCAAACCAAAAACTACTTATAGTATTTCTTGTGTTGATAAACAAGGCAACAACATCAAAAAAAGTGTTACAATAGGGCTATAATATGCACCGGATAATTTCCGTGACTCTAATAGTTGGAATAATTGCACCAATTCTTATTGGCTTTTTGCCGGTAACAGTCCAAGCTCAACTAAATGATCCAGCTGAAACCACCCCCACCGGACAATTAGCTAACACTGCGGAATGTAGTGTGGCCACCACAAATGGCGCCACCGATGTTAATTCACTAGCTTCAGTTAAAAATAATCTGGCTGAAAAAGCCGCCAAGCTGACCCAACTTTCACGAGACCTGACTTCTTTAGATCAACAATTAGTTATTCTCCAAGAATTAAATAAAAATATTGTCCAAGGAGAGAGTTCTGGCGCAACTGGCTGGGTTTATAATACTAGTGAGTATAATGGTTGGGTAGAACAGCGGAGAAATATCTCTCAAAAAATATTACTCCAAATAAAAAATATAAGTGACGGTTTCCCAGAAAAAAGCAATGATTTGGGATATGTTTATAATTCAACATATTACCCTCAAAACACCAACCCTGTAACCATATTGAGTAACGATCTTACTAATCAAAATGAAGTAAAAAATCTAATTGATCGTGGAGAAAGAGTCATTCTTACCACCAAAGACGATGTCGCTACTATCAATAAAAATATTGATAGTATAAATATATGTAACACCCAGACAACCACTCCTGACGACCAAGAGGCTATTACCCAGCAACAAGAGGACGCAGCTGCTAGAGCTTCCGCCGAAGAAGCAGCCAACAATACCCGAGCTGAATCTATCGCTGATACAAACAGCAACTCTACCCCAGCCTTACCCTTATCAGAATGTGTAATGTGGAAAGCTGGGACCTGGTTATCATGTTTCAGAGATGCGGTCAGCGCTTTAATGCAAATTATGACCTGGCTATTTTCTTTTGTGGTTTATTTAGCGGCCAAAGTCTTTAATGCTGCTATTTCTTATTCTATTTTAGACTTCAAAGACATGACTGATAGTCTTTTCATTTCGACTCTCTGGGCCACAGTCAGAGATATCGCCAACATGATGATTATCTTTTTCTTGTTATACATCGCCCTAGCCACAATCCTCCAACTACAATCAGTCGATACCGCTAAAGCTTTTACGGCTATTATCATAGTCTCCCTGTTGGTAAATTTTAGTGGAGTTATCACTAGAGTGGCTATTGATGTTTCCAATGTTAGCGCCCTGGTCTTCTATAATAGATTTGTTGGGACCGATGGCCAGGCCGATCTTAGTGGTTACTTTATTATGAACAGTGATTTAGGTAAGTTAATTACAGTCGACCCCACTCGACCAGGAGGAAACAACGACGTATCAAGTCAAATTTTTGCTATTTTAGTTAAAGGTTTTTCGAATGCTATTCTTTCCTGTATAACCGCTTTTGTTTTAATTATGGCTGCCGGTTTCTTTATTGTTAGAACAGCTACTTTAATCTTTTTAATCATTCTGTCGCCACTGGCTTTTATTGGCTACGCTATTCCTTTTGTTAAAACTAAAGTTTCTGATGTTTGGTATAAAGAATTAATCGGCCAGATTACCTTTGCCCCAGTCTTTATGGGTTTATTTTACTTCACCATCAAACTTACAGAGGGAGTTAACAGTTTAGATGTTAGAGCAGTCGATTCCGCAGCTGGTCAGGTGATCATTTACGCGATGTTGATGGCCATGATGCTTGGTTGTTTAAAAATAGCCAGAAACTCCGCTACCGGCATGGCTTCCAGTCAAATAAAATCTTGGGGTTCAGCTGGGGCTGGCTTTTTGGGAGGAGCCATAGCAACAAACACCTTAGGTAGGGGGGCTAGTAGTTTAGCTAAAAGTAAAACATTTAATAGTGCCGCGGCTAGAATACCTGGAGGTGGGTTGGCAATTACAGGTTTAAACAAAATGTCTAATTACGGTTTTGGTAGTAAGCAAGGTTATATAGCAAGAACATCGGCCAGTGAAAAAGTTCTTTCAGAACAAATGCAAAATATGAATACTGAACAAAAGGTTAAATTTATTTCTAGATTTAACACAAAAACCCAACAAATTAATGCTTATAACGCTCTCAGTGATAAAGATAAAATTGCTCTTGAATTAGAGGTCCAAAAGAACCCTCAGAAATATTCTTCCGAAGAAAGGATGTTTGGAACAGCTTGGGCTAGATCTGGAATTAGAATTGAATCAATGAAAGGCCAACTAAGAGGTGAGAAGCAAGAAAACTTAAATAAAGCAATTGAAACAGAAAAAGTTAAGGACATTAGAAAACAGGCCGCTGAGGAAAAAACTGAAGCTGAACGTTATAAAAAACTAGCTAGCCTGGTGGCTCAAATTAGCAGTGACGATGAAAGAAAAACTGTCTTTGGTGGATTAACTGACAAAGAAAGGGCGGCTATTGTCTCTCACTCATCAGTAGAAGACAAGACAACTTTAGAGTCTCTAGCATCTAAACTTACTGGTGAAAAATATGAGAAATACCAAGAGGAAACAAGAAAAATGACTCAGGGTACCGCTCGAGTTGAGGTTAAAAACCACTTAAAAGAAATCGCCAATGGAAACAGAACAAGGATAGACACTGAAGCTGGTATGCCGATACTTGACGACTTAGAAGATAGTGTAAAAAAACTCAATCCAAATGATGTAATAACATTAGAAGAAGATTTATTAATCAATCCTAATATCAACCGCTTCTTCTCTAAACAACACCTAACTGCTATTTGGAAAGATAAATTTATTAGCCAAGAAACCAGGGACAAGATCTATGAAAACATAGTTACAAATAATAATGGTTACCCCGAATCCATACAATGGTGTCAAAACAATATAGGAATTCAAACCCAAAGACGTTTACATAGAGAAAGATTATCTAATGAGGAGCGTGCCGAGAGAGCTCGAAGGGTTCCCGATAACGCTTATGTGCCACCAAGAGCCAGAGGATTAGGAAATCCTTTTAACGCTGATGAGGATGAGGAAAATAACACACAAAACCAAAATTAAAATATGACTAAAGACCTAGATATTTTTAGAGAAAAATTTGAAAGGTTACCCGAAGACGTCAGGGGTGCCATTTTTGCAGTTGAAACAACAGATGTTATTGCTAATATCCAAAAGAAGTTCAAACTTCATGTTGACCAAACAGGTAAACTAGCTGAGGAAGTTGGACTGGTGATGCTTGGTTTTAGTAAACCAAATGAGTTTGTTGGTAAGATAACAAAAAACCTACAGGTAACTCAAATAACAGCTGTAGAAATCACCAAAGATATAAACGACAAGATCTTCAACCCAATCAAGGAATCATTAAAACAAATTCACAACCTAGAAAACTCCGGCAACGAACCTTTAATAAAGACTAGACCAACAGATTCTGATACTATTTTTGATTCTAAACTCAAAGGTTTATTTAGCGCCAGTACTACAAGCACTAATAAGGTGGCGGATCCTTACCACGAGGGGATATAGTAAAACAACAATATGATATACTGAGTGAGTTATGAATTTTCAAGTTCCTCAATTTATCGAGATTGAAGATAAAGTGATTGGACCATTGTCTTTCAAGCAGTTTATTTATGTGGCTGGAGCGGCTGGTTTGTCTTTTATTTGTTACGCTTTTTTACCTCTATACTTAGCTTTCCTACCCATTGCGGGTCTAATGACTCTTGGTTTAGCTTTAGCTTTTTATCAAGTAAACAACAGGCCTTTCATTATCACTCTCCAGTCAGCCTTGCGTTACTTCACTAGTCATAAACTTTATTTATGGCAACAGCGAACAAACGACAACCTCTCAATCAGCCCCCAAAACGGCAAATCAGATGAAGGTGGATCACTTGAGGCCCCTAGACTATCTAAGAGCAAACTATCTGACCTATCTTGGAATTTAGATATTAAAGAAACTATTCAATAAAGTCATGCCTATTACTGGTAAATCAACTCAAGATTTTGTGCCTATCAAAGAAATCAGGGATGGTGTCGTCATCTTGCGTGACGGGGGACTACGTTTAGTTTTAATTGCCTCATCTATTAACTTCGCCCTTAAATCAGCGGATGAGAAAACTGCTATTTTACTTCAGTACCAAAATTTCCTTAACTCCCTTGATTTTCATATTCAAATTTTCATCCAGTCGCGACGTTTAGATATTTCTCCATATATTAGTACCTTAGAGGTTAGACTCAAAGAACAGACTAATGAGTTACTAAAAGTTCAAACTAGAGAGTATATTGGCTTTATTAAGAGTTTTACCGAGAATAACAATGTGATGACCAAAACTTTCTTTATTAGTATTCCTTACGAACCAGCTGTCTATAAAAACAAAGATTCTCTCTTCAATAAAATAGTTCCTGCTTCTTTATTTGGCCAAAAGAATAACACGGTCTCCGAAACAGACAATTTCCAAGAAAATCGCGCTCAGTTAGAACAACGAGTTGACGTTGTTAAGCAGGGCTTAAATAGAATTGGAGTTCGAACAGAACAATTAGGAACCGAGGAATTAGTTGAGCTTTATTTTAAATTATTTAATCCTGGCGAAAAAACTGCCCCAACAGTTTAAATTAATTATGTGGCCATTTTCTAAAAAAACTGAAGAGACAACCTTAACCCCCGTCTTACCTAAAGATGTTTATGAGACGGGGATCTTGCAGTTACGAGATATTATTGCCCCATCCGCCCTTAAGGTCACTCCTAAAAGCTTAAACTTGGGAGACAAGATAGCTAGAACTTTATTTGTTATTTCTTATCCTCGGTTCCTCAACGAAGAGTGGTTTTCACCTATTATCGACCTGGATAAGGTTTTTGATGTTAGTATTTTTATCCATCCTCTTGATTCAGCTGAAGCTCTGCGGACCCTACAGAAGAAACTGGCCGAGGTCCAAAGTCAGATTAGAATTAAAGAAGACAAGGGTTTTGTTCGCGACCCGGTCTTAGACACCGCTTATCAAGACATTGAAAGTTTGAGAGACCAACTCCAACAAGCTCAAGAAAAAATCTTTGACGTTGGTTTATATATCACTATCTATGGTAGTAACGACGAAGAAGTTGACCGAGTAGAATCCGAACTCAAATCAATGCTTGATGCCAAGTTGATTTACCTCAAACCAGCCCTCTTTCAACAAGAAGATGGCTTTCGCAGTGTTATCCCAACTAGCACCGATCTGATTGAAGTTCATACCAAATTAAACTCCTCGCCACTATCGAGTCTTTTTCCTTTTGTCTCTTTTGACTTAACTTCCAACAAAGGAATCTTGTACGGTATTAACCGCCACAATTCTTCTTTGGTTTTGTTTGATCGCTTCTCTTTAGAGAACTACAATTCTGTGGTTTTTGCTAAATCTGGTTCTGGTAAATCCTATACCACCAAACTAGAGATCCTCCGTAGTTTGATGTTTGACACTGATGTGATTGTTATCGACCCAGAACGAGAATATGAATTCTTAACCGATGCAGTGGGTGGTAGATACTTTAACATCTCTCTAACGTCTGAACACCACATCAACCCATTTGATTTGCCACTACCTAGGGAGGACGAATCAGCCGCTGATATCCTAAGGTCAAACATTATTACTTTAGTTGGTCTCTTTCGTATTATGCTTGGTGGCTTAACTCCAGAAGAGGATTCCATTATCGACAACGCTATCAGTGAAACCTATGCCTTAAAAGATATTACCCCCGACAGTGATTTCTCTAACAAACCAGCCCCTTTATTGTCAGACCTGGCCTTGGTTTTAGCCGGCATGGAAGGTGGAGAATCTCTAGCCCAACGCCTCCTTAAATATACTCAAGGTTCTTGGGCTGGCTTTATTAACAAACCAACTAATGTCGATATTAATAAAAAATTCGTCGTTTTCTCCGTCCGCGACATGGAAGATGAGTTGAAACCCGTGGCAATGTATATTGTTATCCACCATATCTGGACAGCTGTTAGACGAAACCTTAAAAAGAGACTCCTGGTGGTTGATGAGGCTTGGTGGATGATGAAGTCGGAAGACACCGCTTCTTTCTTGTTTTCACTAGTTAAACGAGGACGTAAATATTTCTTAGGCACCGCCACTATCACTCAGGACGTAGGGGACTTTATGCGTTCACCTTACGGCTTACCAATCATTACCAACTCTTCAATTCAAATCCTTCTCAAGCAATCTCCCGCCTCAATTGATTTAGTACAAAAAACTTTTAACCTAACCGATGAGGAAAAATTCCTACTCCTAGAATCAAACGTGGGGGAGGGTATTTTCTTTGCCGGTCTTAAAAGAGTAGCAATTAAAATTATTGCTTCTTATACTGAAGATCAAATTATAACGTCCGACCCATCACAACTTCTAGCCATTAAACGAGCCAAGCAAGAATTAGCCCAGGAAGCAGAAACTGACTCTCAAGCACGTTATGGACAAGGAGCAAACCAATAAAATAAGCATAGTAACAAGCTCGGCAATGCTTCTTGTCGCATCCTTTTTTGACTTAATTAGCTTAATACCATTTGTTAATATCATTTCCAGCGTTATCGCCTGGATGATTTTCACTGTCTGGTTTTATTTCTTGGGCGCTGGATTACTTAACACTAAAAAACTAGCTACAGTTAGTCTTAGTTTTTTAGCTGAATTAATTCCTTTTGTTAGTATGTTACCTCTGATAACTACCGGTGTTTTTATTTTAATTTTCATGCAAAACAATCCAGTCCTAGGGAAATTAGCCCATAAAGGTCTCGATATAAAAAAACAGTCTCTAAATAAAAAGATTCAGGGTTTTGAATCAAATAAAAGTCAGCTACTGCCGTCAGATACTAAAAAAATAGAAGGGGGCAAACAAATCACTAATTCAAATAAACAAAGTCTGGAAACTAAAACCGAGACAACACCCTCACCGACAACCACTACAGACAAACGCTTAGAAAATCAAATACCCCAAAGAAGATTTATTAGAGACATTGACCCACCTGCCCCTTATGGTGAAGAAGACCAAGATGAGTTCAATATCGCCGCTTAGTGGTCCACACCTTTCTAGACTGATAAATTCACAAATATGATAAAATAAGTCAAAGTGACAGTCTTAGAAAAAGCCTTATACCTAATAAAAAAAATATTCCTGCTAACCGCAGTTGTTTTCTGTGTCTTGCCACACTTAACCCAAGCTGTTACAGAGTCAACCCTAGGTGGAACTTTGATCTCTACCATCAATCCCAAACACCCTAGACCAGGAGAGGTGGTCAATATTAAACTTAGTAGTTATGGTTATAGTTTAGAGAATAGTAAAATATCTTGGTTTGTAAACCAAAAACTTCAATTAGAAGGGGCGGCCAAAAAAGAACACGTAGTTACAATGGGTCCAAATGGTAGCCAGACTAGTGTTACTATCCTGGTCGAAAACTCAGCTGGTAAACAAATTGTTAAAAATTTAACTTTTAACCCGGCTGATGTAGACCTTATTTGGGAAGCAGATACCTACATCCCAGACGACTATCAGGGAGCCGCCCTACCCAGTCTTGGCAGTAGGGTGACGGTAACAGCTATACCAAATTTAAAAGAAACCGGTTTTAATATTCCAGCTAACGAGTTAATTTTTACTTGGACCAAAGACTACAAAACCATACCAAACCAGTCGGGTAGAGGTAAGGACTCATTTAGTTTTGACCTAAATCAACCAAGTGCCCAGATTGATGTTTTGGTTCAGTCACCTAATTTTAAAATAGAAGCTTACAACCGAGCAATTATCACCGCTTATGAGCCAGAATTAGTTCTCTATCCAGTCAAACCACTTCTAGGTCGTATTTTAGAGGCTTTCAATTCTTCTTTCTCTATTAGCCCTGATATGTCAGGACTTCAAATAGAACCTTATTTTGTATCCAAAAATTTAATCCGACAAGGCTTAGTAAACTACGAATGGTCATCTGGTGGTGAAATTATCACTTCTTCGAATAAAAACTCCGTTAGTTTAACTCAATTATCTGACCAAGAAAAAAGCAATCTGTCTGTGCGGTTGACTTCAAAATTAGACAACTCTGAGCTATCAAAGAAAAACTGGTCTGTTGTTCTAAACAAACAAAACCCCTTTTTCGGTAAATAAAAATGAAATCTAAATTGATTAAGTTGAACATTGCGACTATTTCAACCCTCTTAACCTTTCCGGTCGCAGTTTTAGCCCAACAACAACCATACAAATTCCTAGAAGTTGGCCTTTTTGGTACTGGTAGTGAAATTAACCTGGCCAATCCAAATGATTTTGAGACTTTTATTAGGAGTGCC
>JAIOOX010000005.1 GCA_021414225.1 Candidatus Vogelbacteria bacterium
AACACTACGTTTTAGTTTGTAGATGTCGATGCGGAAAAGCATCGGTTAATTTTTAGAAGATTAAGGATGAATAATGGACTAATTTTACCATGAAAATGCTCAATATTTTGGTGTTTTGAGAGGTGGAGATGGGGATAAAAATTACCCACTAAAAATTAATTTTTAGTGGGTAATTTTTTGATAAGAAAACAACTTAAAAACTACCTACTGACCATGGCATTTTTTGAACTTTTTTCCTGAACCACATGGACATAAGTCGTTTCGGCCAACGTTTTTATATTCACTATTATTTTGATTAGTGGAATTAGTAGAAACTAAACTACCATCCACTTCCAACTCCTGATGAATTTCTTGCAGATTAGACACAGTTTCCACCTTCACCGGAGCTCCAATGTTGGGAATAATCCTAAAAATCTCACTGAAAATAGAAAATTCCAAACCTTTAAAGAGATTTAAACCTTCTCGCTTAAATTCTACTAACGGATCACGCTGACCATAAGCCCGTAAGCGCACACTATTTTTCATATAGTCTATAGCCTCTAGGTGTTCAATCCAAAACATGTCAATAATCTGCAAGCAAGCAGCTCTAGTCGATGACAAAAACTCTTCTTCTCCAAGTTGAACCTTTTTTTGCTCAAAAATAACCCAAAAGTTTTCAACCTCCTCTTCAGACCAGCCCATCAATTCACCCCCACGAGTTAGAAAGGTTTTTATTTCAGCTTCACCGCCCAACAAGACTTCTCGCCGTCTGGTGTACATAGTAATTCTCTGGTGATTGATCACATCGTCATATTCCAGTAAGTGTTTCCGAACATCGAAGTGCATTCCTTCAATCTTAGACTGAGCATTCTCAATCGCCCTTGAGACAATTCTGTTTTCAATCGGCTCATCCTCCGGTATACCCAAACGATTCATCATGTTTTTAATCCGATCTGGAGCAAAAATACGCATCAAAGAGTCTTCAAGGGAAATATAAAATTGGGTCTCGCCAGGATCACCCTGACGCCCAGATCGGCCTCGCAGCTGATTATCAATTCGTCTTGCTTCGTGCCTTTCTGTTCCAATCACACAAATTCCCCCAAATGATTTTACATTTTCATAATCAACAGTTGAAGCCAATGAACCACCCAACTTAATATCAATTCCGCGACCAGCCATGTTGGTAGCGACAGTTACTGCTCCTTTTTTACCAGCATCAGCAATAATCATTCCTTCTTGCTCGTGATTTTTGGCGTTAAGAATTTGATGACGAACCCCCTCTTTAGTTAAGTAGGCCGATAATAGTTCATTTTTTTCAATTGACACGGTACCAATCAACACCGGCTGGCCTTGGTCTTGTAATTCTTTTATCCTTTTTGATAAAGCTTTAAATTTACCTTTTTCAGTTTGAAAAATAAGATCAGATTTATCAATACGAGCTGACGGCTTATTGGTTGGTATGGCAATTGTTTCTAAACCGTAAACCTTTAAAAATTCTTCGGAGGAAGTCAGGGCTGTTCCGGTCATACCCGCTAGTTTTTTATACAAGCGAAAATAATTTTGTAACGTAACAGTAGCATAAGTCCGAGATTCTTCTTTGATTTGCACCCCCTCTTTAGCTTCTACAGCTTGGTGCAAACCCTCAGACCAGCGACGACCTGGTTGCAGTCGCCCAGTAAATTCATCGACAATCACCACCTCATCATCTTTAACTACATAATCACGATCTCGTTCATATAAAGCTTTAGCTCGAACAGCTGTTTCTAAGTGATGCACATACACCACTCCTTTGTCAGTGTAAATATTTTCCACCCCAAGCAACCGTTCCGATTTCTCAATTCCAACATCGGTTAGGGTAATCGCTTTCATTTTTTCATCAACTGTATAATCAACTTCTGCCTGTAGTGAGTTGGCTATCTTAGAACAGGTATTATATAAATCAGTTGACCGACCAGCTGGCGCAGAGATAATTAAAGGAGTTCTAGACTCATCAATCAAAATAGAATCGACTTCATCCACAATCGCGTAATTAAATAATCCATTAGCATCTGTACGTTGAGATATTTGATCAGCTCGTTGAGCAATGTTGTCACGTAAATAATCAAAACCGAATTCATTGTTGGTCCCATAAGTAATATCCGCTAAGTAAGCCTCTTGCCTAGAACAAGGTTTCAAGAATTCATAAACAACCTTGAAACCACCAAGCGCATCTCGCTCTTCATCAGATTCTGATTTAACATGACTCGGATCATATAAATAAGCGGTCTGACTATTTATCACCCCAACAGATAGACCAAGAAAATTATATATTTGCCCCATCAAAACAGTATCTCGGCGAGCAAGGTAATCATTAACTGTCACAACATGCACTCCTTCACCAGATAAAGCATTCAAATAAACCGGTAACGTTGCCACCAAGGTTTTGCCTTCACCGGTTTTCATTTCCGCAATTCCGCTTTTGTGTAAAAAAAATCCACCCATCAATTGGACGTCAAAATGACGTTGATTTAGGGTTCGTCTGGCCACCTCTCTTACTACAGCAAAAGCTTCAGCGCTAATATCGTCCAGTTTTTTACCTTCTGTTAGGAGGTTTTTAAAATAAGGCGTTTTAGCCTTCAGTTCCTCATCAGACAAGCTTTGAATATCAGCCTCCAAAGCATTAACCATGTCCACAAAAGGGCCCAGGGCTTTAACTTTTTGACTATTACCATCGCCAAAGATTTTGGTTATAAACGACATTTAGGCATTCTAGCATAAACAAAAAAATCCCCCAATTGGCTTACGCCAGGAGGATTTTTTTGTAACTAATTACGATTACGCTCGTTTTTTAGTTGTCTTCTTCTTAGCAACCTTCTTTACTGCTTTCTTAACAGTCTTCTTTACTGCTTTCTTAGCAGTTTTCTTTTTTGCAGCCATTGTAGTGATGAAAAAGTTATTTTTAAATAGTCTGGCGATAACACCGACCTTTTGTATAACAACTAAATGAAATACAAAAAATATTTTCTGTTATCACAGCTTGATACTATTATCTCTTGAAAAAAAACTTACTACAATATTTTTTTACAAAAAGTTGTGGATAACAAAATAAAAAAAATATTTTTTATTTTATTTTTTTAAAAAATTTTAAATAGTAATATAAAATATATAAAATAATTTTTGTCATTTTAAAATTTATTTGCTAATTCTTTGAAAAAATTTCTATTAAAATAAAAATCACATCAACTAATTCTAGTTAATGTGATTTTTATTTTGACTCCATCCAGGTATGACTAGCGGAAGCAAAACTCCAAAGGCTAAATGTCTTAATGTGAGTGCTGCCGCTAGTCATACCTAGCTGCAGACTCATACAGTATAGCAAATCAATTATCACCAGAAAACACCAAACCCGCCAGAGGCGGGTTTGGTGAAGACATTTAGTTGGAGATTTGAGGGGTCATTTAATAACAACCCCTAAGCACTCACACCATCTATTATAGCAGATCTAGACTAAAAGTCAACAACTACTGCACAATAACTGTTCCTGATTTGATTTGATTCATGGCCTGATTTATATTGTCTTTCAAATTAGGAAATAATCTTAATGCTTCCTCTAAAACAATTAGGGCTTTATCTTTTTGCTTGTTTGCATACAAACTAACAGCTAGTGATATGTAATTTTGAATATCAGTTGGATTACTTTCTAACTTGGACTGCCACAAACTAACTAGTTTAGAATAATCATTTCTTTCAGCGTAATAGTTTATTTGCTCGTTAATACTTAAACTATCAATCGATATTTCTTTTTTTAATTCACTAGCTAAAGTGGTATCCCCAGACAAAGTAGCCATACTAGCGTAAAGCATACGCGCTTCAAGATAGGACTCATCTAGTTGAAACGCATATTTAGCATCTTCTAGAGCTTTGGGGTAGTTTTTTATAGACGCCTGAACCCTTGCTCGCATCATAAAAACCACTTGTTTTTTGGGAGCGAGAGTAGCCGCTTGATCCAATAACTCCAAAGCTTGTTTAGATTGACCAAACTGTCCCAAAAAACTAGCTAAGACCAAACGAGAACGTACATCATCTGGGTACTTTTTAAAATGTTGCTCATATTGTTCCAATAGTAAGTTAACGTAATCCTGTTTTAGTCGCGCCTCGACCTTCTGATCAGCCAAGACATTTCCAGCAGCCCTAACAATATTCTCTTTAATTTCTACATCTCCATAAGTTGCAACCGCTAAAGCTTTTTTAAATTTAGTTAGACCTGACTCAAAGTCTTGATTAGCCACACTTTGTATTGCGCCAATTAAAGACAAGTTGGCATACAAGGGTTTGATATTGACCGTATACATAAAAACCAAAACCAAAAAGATCGAGACTACCCCACCCAGAATTCCTAATGAGTTGTTTTTTGGCGATAATTGTTGAGTGTTTTTATCACTAACATATAGAACATGGACATAGGCCAACAAAGTCACGAACCACAAGTAACTGGTCAGGTTATCAAAAATAACCAGGTTCTGAAATATATACCCAGCAATAATAGCTCCCAGTATTACCTTTTGGTTATTTGATAAATACTTTCCAGGGACCTTGATCAAACACCAAACCCAAGCCCCTAATAGATATAGGTAAGATAGCAAGCCTAATAAACCGCCAGCAATTAACCAATCAAGGATCGTATTATGTGTTCGATCAAACCAAGGCTCTTGATTGTACATACTTGGATCATAATATTTGCCAAACACGGAAATAAAGTTCTCTTGACCCCAACCAAGAATTGGCCTCTCTTTAAATCCTGGCCAAACTATATTTCTCCAAATAGTTAATCTGGATTCAATGGTTTTATCTTGTAAGTTAAACGACGAAGCGGCTCGAGCTAAAGTTGGTCGATCAAGAACAAATTGTGAATCTTTAAATGACCATAGAAGCAAGAAAGCTACAAACAAAACTGCCAACCCGGAAACCAAAATCAACCTTATTTTTTTAGCCTGACCGCCACCACGATTAATAGCCAACAACCCGACAATAATTAATGTAATAGTAACAATTAATCCCAAAAGCGCCCCCCTGGTACCAGTTAAATACACCAAAAAAGCAAACAAGCCAGAAGTTAGACCATAAATCAAATAATGACTACTCGGCCTTGAATCATGTAATTCTTTCTTACCTAAAAATATAAAAGTGGCTACACCAAAAGCAAAAAACATATAAGTAGCAAAGTAAGAGGCATTTCCAAATGGCCCATCAATACGTCCTCCACCTTGTTGAATTGCTAACCAACCAATTTTTTGAATAAGACCATAGACCGCCACCACTCCAGCCACCCCCAAGTTAATCCAGAAAAATTTATTCCAGTGTTTTTCTGTCTTAAACAGACTAATTAGTATAAAAAAATAAGCAGCCAGATGAAGTAAGGTAATCAAACCTTCCATCCTTTCAAAGTTACTGAAAATACTTCTCGTTGGATTAACCCCCGCAAAATCAGCTATCGTAATTATAATAGTAAAGACCAGGCCACTTATAGTAATCCAAGACCAGGCAGATCTGTATTTTTTATCCAAAAAACCCAAAGCCAAAACCAGCACCAAAATAACGTCAATCAAAATACGGAAAAAAAATGTTTTTGCACTAATATAGGGAAAGAAGAATAGGGCTACAATTGGAGAAAATGGTGGCAATGGGGCAATTAATACTGTAATCGGTACAATAAAGGCTAAAATGACAGCTATTTTTTCGATTAAGTTTATCCCTTTGTTTGATATTATCATATGGTTAAAACTATAACAGAATCTAATCTAGAATGAAATTAAGGGCTATTCTTATTTGTTATAATACTAAGACTAGGCTACTATTTAAGACATGTTAAATCACTTGAAGTCAAATTTCATCAAACCCCTAAACACCCTTGAGTCCTACCTTAAAACCGATGTCCGCTACCTAGCTAAGGGCGGTTTTTGGTTAACTCTTGGTAGTGTAGCTTCCGCCTTTATCTCATTTCTATCGGCCGTGGCTTTTGCCAACTTAATACCAAAAGAAACCTACGGAACTTATCAATATATTTTATCGGTCAGTAGCATTCTAGCTATTCCTACGCTGGCCGGGATAAACACCGCTGTGACCCAATCAACCGCTAGAGGTTACGACAAAACAATCCTAGTTGGTTTAAAAAAGAGAATTCAGTGGGGAATCTGGTCTCTTTTATTAGCTAGTGGTTTAGCAATTTATTACTGGTTTAATTCTAACAACATATTAGCTATTTGTTTTTTAATTGTCGGACTCTTTATTCCATTATCAGAAACCTTAGGAATATACGTTCCCTATCTACAAGGTAAAAAAAATTTCAAAACCTTAAGTTTATATGAACTAGGCGCCCAATCTATATCAGTTGGACTTTTAATATTTTGTATTTGGTTAAACCAAAACCTGCTAATTATTCTGACCACTTTTTTCCTTTCTTGGTTATTAGCTAGATTGTTTTTTCTAACATTAACTTTAAAAAAATTTCCCCCAGTCACAGAATCAGACCCTGGAGCAATTTCTTATGGAAAACATCTAACTGCCATGACTATTCTTAACACTGTTAGTTCTAGTATTGATAAAATAATCCTGTGGAAAGTATTGGGCCCCATCCAAGTTGCGATCTACACTTTTTCTTTAACAATTCCCCTAAAAGCGGCCAGTTTTGTTAAAATTATAAATCGTTTAGCTTTTCCTAAATTAGCCACCAATGATTTAAAAACAATCCAAAAAACGTTACTACCTAAAATTTTATATTTAATCCTTCCAATCACCCTGGTTACCATAACTTACATTATATTTACCCCTTTAATCTTCAGTTTCTTTTTTCCTAAATATCTAGAAGCCGTCTTCTACGCCCAAGTAGCTGGACTGTTAATCATCTTCCAACCTTTTGCTCTAATTTCTTCTGCCCTGACCGCTCAAGCCAAGAAAAAAGAATTATATATCTACAACACAGCCTCCCCTATTATAAAAATAGTTTTGTTTCTATTACTAATACCTCCCTTTCAAATAATTGGAGCGATCATGGCTTTAGTTGGGTCAAAAATAATAGACACCATTATTTTAATTTTTTTACTAAAATCACCCACCTGGTTTAGTCAATCAAATAGAGAAAAGATCTCTCAGTAGATCATCAGCCACCTCAACCACCTCCTCAGCTGTTATTGACTCAATCTGCCGACGAGCCTCTTTGGGATCAAAAGAACGAGCATCCATGATAAATAACTCCGCCTTATCTCTCTCGGGAAGAACCAATTTATGTTTTTTGCCAACTGGCGGCTGAACCCTCTCATCAACTGGACCAATAATATCAATAGTTGGAACACCAAAAGCTTCGGCTATATAAATAGGACCAGTGTCGACTGATATAAATAGCTGTAATTTAGATATAAAACATTTAAGCTCCTCTAAGCTAAAGTGTCCGGCCACGTTAAAGATTTTAGTTTTTTCACCTTCGACAAATGAACATACTTCTATTGCATCCCCTAAGTCATCCTGACTCCCTATGACAAAGATCTTAACTCTATCTTTTTTAACTAAATGCTCAGCCACTTTGGCAAACTTGGCGCTACTCCATTTTTTTACTTTATTACCAGCTGACGGTGAAATGCCAACTAAAATATCATCCGAAGTTACACCAATACCAGCAAAAAATTCAGCCATCTTGTAGTTGGCTTCTTTTGAGTAAAATAGAGTTTTTTTAGTATCATCGGAAAAAACATTAATAACTTCTAATAATCTCAAATATTCTCTTGGAGCATAACCATAAAAATCATGGGTTTTAGTTTTAATAAATAGACAAAGAAGTTTATACCAAATCGTCTCATAAGGACTGTTATTATTTATAACTCTTGGAGCAGTAATTAGATCGACGTTCCCCAATAATAATGCTGCCAAACCAAAAAAATCGGGCCCGACAATACAACCAAAATCAATCTTTCTAGTCCTTAAAAAGGTAACCAAATTTAACAATCCACTAAAAACAACATACTCATCAACATCTGAATGACCAGTCAATAAATATTGATTTACCTTGTTTCCAACTACAATAACCTTGGCTTGTGGATATTTTAACTTAACCGCTTTAAACATTGGAGTAGTACAAACCATATCACCCAATTTTGCCTGTTGAATAAAGACAACTGTCTTGATACCAGGACTATTTGAAGAAAACCAAGAAACCCTAAACAACCTATAAACCAAGATCCCCAACAATAATCCTGTATTTTTAAGCCAAGTCATTGTTAATAAAATTAATTATTTTATCCACCCGAGCCTTCCAAGAGTAGGTTCTAGATTTTTTAAAAGACTGATTGGCAATACTTTCAGCCAGCTTCTGATTACTTAAGACTAGTTTAATCCCTCTCGCCAAATCCAGACTATCAGACGGCTCAACCAAAACAGAAGAATCTTCATCTAAAACCTCTCTAATAGAAGGTAGATCAGAAGCAACAATCGGTCGACCAGCGGCCATATACTCAAATAGTTTCATTGGGGAGGTACAGATACGAGATACTTCCTCTCGGTCTGAATTTGGCAATACCAAGACATCAGCCGCTTTAAGATAAACCGGTATTTCCTGGTGTTCTTTATGGCCGAGCATTTTGAAATTGTCAGTCTCAGGATGAACCACCTGAAACTCCTTGACCCAGCTATCACGACCACCAATTATCACAAATAAATAATCGTTACTAAATTCTTTAGCACTTTGATATAAAATATCAATCCCTTTCCAAGAAAAAACACTTCCTGTATACATTATTATTTTTCTTTCCACCTGTAATCCTGTCTTTAGCCTAGCCTCTTCTACTGTTAAATCAAGATTAAATTTGTCAAAATCAACAGCATCAGGTGCTACTAATATTTTTTTAGCCAAACATTTATTTTTATTAACCAAGACATTCTTCATCCCCTCGGTGATTGAAATAATAAAATCAGACTTATTTAAGATGACTCGGTACCAAAGTTTGGTCAAATACTCAAGATAATGAATCTCGTAACAAAATTTAACACCAGTCCTAAACCACCAGTTAAAGATAATCATGAAAAACAAAAGCTTCTCTTCCCGACAAAATACATGAGTAAACTTATTTTTTTTTATATACCGTAGATAAGCTTTAGCCAAAAAAAAGCTTCTCAGATCTGATTCCATGATAACCATTTGACCATCAAATTCTTTTTCTGATTTAGATTGGCCAATACCTAAGTAAAAATCTTTACCAAGCCTTTGGTTAAATATCTCCGCCATACTTAAAATCTGAATTCGATTAGCTAGCGGTGATGGCAAAGTTATCGATGTTGCATATAAAAGTTTCATAGGCTTAAACAAGAATATTTTAGTTAACTAAAACCCCTTCATATTTAGAAATAATCAGATCAAAATCAAAATCTTTCGCCCGCTTACGACTAGCCAAAGAATAAGCCTGTCTCAGACCATCATCCTTAAGTATTTTCAAAATAGCTTGCACTAACCCATCTTCATCCCCAACAGCACACAATATACCGAAATCGGCCATCTCAAATCCTTTATCCAACCTTAAACGATAATCCGTATCAGGAGCTAGAATTTCTCTGGGACCAGAGTCACAATCAGAAACAACAGCCGGGGCTCCACAAGTAATAGCCTCCAGAACTCCGTTAGGCATTCCCTCCCACAATGAAGCTGACACAAACACATCAGCCTTAGCTAAATAACGATAAGGGTTATCTGTATAGCCAGGTAAAGAAACATAATCCTCGCACTTTAAATCTCTAGTAAGTTCTCTCAATCTTTCTTCTTCACGACCAGCACCCACAATTATTAAACGACAATTTATCTGCGCTCTTACTCGATTAAAAGACTTTATCAAAAAACTAAAATTTTTCTGTTCTCTCAATCTACCAACAGCCACTATTAGTAAATCACTCTTTCTCTCTACCCAAGAATGCCCGACCGGCTCTGCTGTTTTTTTTGAGATAAAAGATTCTGATTTTGGGTTATAAACAACAACCACTTTCTTCTTATCAAGATCTGCCACACTGGTAATATCGTCTGCTACTCCATTAGACACAGCAATGATTTTATCTGCTTGTTTATAAAATTTTCTCACTAATATAGGTATAAGAAACCTGTCTCTTATTTTCCCATACCTTCTAAACAATTCAGAATACATATTCCCTACTCGTAAGACTATCCTCACTCGACTGCCGGCCAAACGTTTAGACAATAGTGACACCAGATGAGTATATTCATCCAAAGACATAACAACATCTGGATTGTTTAATATTAAATAGTCTTTTAAATTTAAGGGGCTAAAAATAATTCGACCAACTTTCAAATCTACCACCCTGACTAGAGGGTCAACTTGACTAAGTAGCGGTCCTTCATTTTTCATCACCACCAAATCAACCCTATGCCCCCTATGAGCCAAAGCACCAGCCAATTCCACCATCATTTTTTCTCCACCACCAGATCTGAATGATGAAATAAAAATAGTTATAAGTTTTTTGTTTTTATCCATAACCATTATTTTTTATTTAACAAATCTAGAAGCTTGGGAACAAAAACCTTAAAAGAACAATCATTCTCCATAAAAGACCTGCCATTAGCCGCCACTTGTGTCCTTAGTTTTTTATCTGTGATCAAAGACTTCAATTTTTGATACCACTCGTCAGAACCATCTGCTAAAAAACCATTTACCCCTTCTTTAATCAATCTAGGATTTTCACCCCAATCAGAAACAACTATCGGCACACCGCAAGCCATAAACTCCTTCGCTTTATATACATCCTTACCTTTATTCCATTCTGTTTTTTCTAAAGGGTAAACACCAATATCAAAGTTTTGTATATAACGGACAATCTCTCTTGGCTCAGTCCACATACCCGAAGTCGGAGGCACAGAGATGACAGTCAGATTTAAGTCTTTTATATTTCTAAATATTTTAGGAATCTCTTCTCCACCACCCACCAATAATAAACGAATTGATAATCCATCAGCGATCAACCGCTTGAGCGGTTCAACTAGAAGCAACATGTTATTGTAGTGGACCGGAGTACCAGTCCAACCAATAACCACTTCTACTAAATCTGTCTTGTTCAAGTCAGGTTTGAAGATATTTTCTGTATCAATCACCGTAGTAAAAACATGAGAATTTAGGTTATATTTTAAAGCGTAGTTCTTTAAAAATTCACTGCCAGCCAAAACAACATCAGCATATTTAATTATTAAACTAGTTTTAGTATTAGAACTTCCTTTTTCTAGAAAGATAGCGTCATCAAAATCAAAAGCATAACCCCGACCAAATAAAAAACGCCTCAATAATATTAACACCATAAAATCCACCTGGTGAACAGTTCTCTGCAAAACAACAACATCTTCTTTATTCAGATGCCAGAGAATTTTTAGGTTTCGGTAATTTTCTAAAAACCTAGCTCTGGATATATCCCACCAAGCTCTAGTTTTAATATGATAAACATCACTATCCACCCCCAAAGTTTTCTTTAGGTAATCTGATATCAAAAAAGCCCTGGTTCGAGAACTAGGTAAACGCCTATCTCCTTTGGTGAAAAAAATTATTTTCATTAACAACTAACTTTTTGATCCCAGGAATTCATCAAAAACCGAGATTATATATTCACGATCTTCTTGGGTGTACCGAGGATGAACCCCTATCCAGAAACTGTGTTCTAGAATATAATCTGCTTCTTTCAATTTACTACCCAGTCTGTATTTTGAGTCCCGATAAGCTGGATGACGAGTGATATTACCAGCAAACATAGACCGAGTCTCGATGCCATTTTTCTCTAGATGAGCCACTAATTTACCTCTATCTCCAGTATAAGTTAGCGGTAAAGCAAACCAACAAACATCAGACCCCTTAACAGTAGTTGGCATAATCAAATCTTTATATTTTGATAGATGTTTAACCAAGTAGTCAAAATTGTCTTTCCGTAACTTTTTAATTTTATCAGCCTTCCTGAGTTGCACACGACCCATCGCTGCCTGTAATTCTAAAATCTGAAAATTGTAACCAATTTTATCGTAAACAAATCTAGGGTTATAATCTTTTGGTAGAGTTTTACATGTATGAGGCTTGTCCGTATTAGCTTGTCTCCCCCAATCGCGATACATTCTAACATTAACTGCTAACTCCTTGTTATTCGTAAAAACCCCACCACCAACACCCATTGAGACAATGTGAGCCGCATGAAATGAAGTAAACGAAATATCTGCATAGGTTTCAACTTTTTTACCATTAATACTAGTTCCCCAACCATCACAGTTATCTAAAATTGTTTTAATTTTATATTTTTGGGCAACCTTCTTAAGACCAACCCAATCAACCGGATTACCAACAGCGTGGACAGCAATAATCGCTTTGGTTTTCTTTGTTATAGCTTTTTCAACTTCATCAATATCAAAAACATAAGTCCCCACCTTAGCGTCAACCACCACCGGAACTAATCCGCATTGTAAGATAATATTAAATATGGTTGGGAATGTAACCGCCGAAATAATCACCTCTGACCCTTTTGGTAATTCAAGAGCAGACAATGCCAGTAGACCAGCCGAAGAGCCCGAATTGGTTAGTATTCCATATTTAAGTCCAATTTGATCACAAGCTTCCTTTTCCATCAAAGCCCCCTCTTCACCTTGTTGCCAATTACGGCCATCACCTTTATTAATACACTTAATAATAGCGTCTTTTTCTTCTTGTCCAATCAAAGCACCGCCATAAGTTATTTGTCTAAATTCTTTTTTAGGCATATTTTTTTATTAAATTAATAACGTAATCCTGATCTTCATCGGTCATACCTGGATAAAGCGGTAAAGAAACAATATTATGCCAAATTTTATCAGCCACCGGAGTATTAGCTTCTTGTTTATACAACGGGTGAAGGTGCATTGGCATAAAATGAACCCCGGTGGTTACACCATTATCCTCTAGATACTTCATCAGACCATCTCTATCGGGCACTTTAATTATATAAAGCCACGGAGCAACAACCCCTTTCGGTTCAATCGTAGGAGTTTCAACCCAAGCCAACGTCGATAGTTCTTTATTATATTTTTCTACTAGTTTATTTTTTATTTGCAACAACCCAGGCAATCTTCCCAATTGAACCAAACCAATAGCAGCCATAATATCGTTCATATTATATTTATAACCAATATCAGAAACCTCATAATACCAGCTATAACTACCCTGTTTTTCACTAAATCTCTTCCAAGTATCTTTATTAATACCCAACCATCGCATCCGTCTTAGTCTGTCATTAAGTTCGTCATCATTTAAAGTAATCATCCCACCATCACCAGTAGTCATATTTTTTTTACCTTCAAAACTATGACAACCCACATGTCCGATCGAGCCCAACATTTTACCATCATAGGATCCCCCAACTGCATTTGCCACGTCTTCAATCACCTTGAGACTATACTTCTCCGCAATCTTCATGATGGCATCCATATTGACCGGAATACCCCCCAAGTGAGTAGCAATTATCGCTTTTGATTTAGGTGTAATTTTTTTCTCCAGATCAACAACGTCTATACATAGAGTTTTAGGATCAACGTCAACAAAAACTGGTTTTAATTTATTATAGTAAGCAGCATGGGGAGCAGAAATAAAGTTAATAGTTGGCATCAAGACCTCACTACCTTCAGGAAAGTCAAAAATAGCCAAACCTAGATGTAATGCCGCCGTTCCCGAATTAGTACCAATGCCATATTTAGAACCAATAAATTTGGCATAAGCATTTTCAAATTCCACTGTTTTAGGACCAAGTGTCACCCACCCAGATAAAAGGACCTCTTTAACAGCCTCCACCTCCTCCTGGCCCATATAGGTCTTAAATAATGGTACTTTTCTCATTGGATGCCATTATATATTGAAAATAGGCCTAAAATCAACCTATAGCTACTCAACCTTTAATGCCAATGGCTGGTATTCAAACTTATCCGAAGGATACACTTTTTTCATATAATCACACACGTGTGGCCACTCCCAAATAATAACTTTTTTATTAGCCACTGATTCCATATTTTTCATAGCCATCCTCATATCAGACTCATTGTTTAAAAAATACATCATTACTGCCCGACAAAAAACAACATCCCAATTATTAGAATCTAACCATTCGTCAGTAGCACTAACTATATCCACCTCAGAAACAGATAGAGATGAATCACATAAATCTAATAAGTCTCTAGATATGTCGATACCACTAACATTGAAATGATCTTTTAGTTCGAGCAACAAACGACCATAACCACAACCAACTTCTAAAACACTTTTTGGATTATAGACACTTATAACAGCCACTAATTCTTTTTTATTAGGGTTCGTGTGTAAAGGATCAGCTCCACCTTTCCTTTGCCTGTCATACATAGATAGACGATATTTTTTACCATCCTCCTTAACCCAGTAGTATTTATATCCTCTAGTGTGGGAAGGTAATCTTTTTATAACAAAAGAACGAAATACTTTTAATTGCCAAAATATACTCAAAATAAACAAACGCAACTTAGCAAAAAACATAACGTTATTTAAGTATTAACTTTAAACAAATCCGACTTTGGGTTATTGCACCACTCTTTAAAAGCTGGAGCATTTTTATTTTTATCAGATATAACTGGTTCTTCTTTGATTGGCCAGTTAATGTCGATATCTTTATCATTCCACAAGATTTCTCCTTGACCATCAGGGTTATAGAAAGCCGAAACTTTATATTGAACTTCCGTCATATCTTCTAAGGTTTGAAAGCCTCTAGCAAAACCAGCAGGCGCATACAATTGTTTTTTGTTGTCAGCACTAGCCTCAAGACCAATCCATTGACCAAAAGTGGGAGAATCCTTCCTTATATCAACTGCCACCAAAAAAGCAGAGCCCTTAGTGACCCTCATTAATTTAGCCATCGGCTTGTCAAACTGAAAATACAAACCCCTGATTGTGTTTTTTTTAACTGATAAAGAATGGTTATCTTGAACAAAAAAATCTTCAATACCAACCTCTTTAAACAAATCAGCCCTGTATGTCTCTACAAAAAAACCTCTCTCATCTAGATTAACCTTAGGGTTAATAACATATACATCTTTCAAAAATGTAGATTCAATATCCATCTACTTAGATAAATTAAAATATTCCTCGATACCCTGATCGAAGCTGTAGAGAGGTTTCCAATCAAGTTCTTTATTCAATCTTTCTCCATTCATTTGATATTTAAGGTCCATACCCGGGCGATGAGAAGGAGTGGTTGGCACATTTTTATTAGTCACCTTTTCCACACGGCTTATTAAATCTTTCACTGTAAAACCATCATTTAATGTCACATTATACGGACCGATTCCCTTCTCTAAAATCAGCTCTATGGCCGGTGGTATGTTTTTAACGTAAATATACTCACGGTAACCAGTTCCTTCATTGTGAACAGGTATAGGCTCCCCAGTATCAACCCCATGTTTTATTAAAGACAAGATTTTGCGTTTGTCCTGTCTTGGTCCAAAAACGTTACAAAACCTGGTCTCAGCTATCTTGTTTTTAAGATTATCGTAAGTATTTTCATAAGCCATCCTCATCAAAGAGCCAGTAGCTTTAGAGCATGAATACGGATTTTTGGGATAAAAATTATCGCCTTCTAATTTTTTTACTTCACACTCACCATAAATTTCGTCAGTCGACACATAGATGTATTTTTGTAAATCAGGCAACAACCGGCAAGCTTCAAATAGATTTATATTAGCCATGATGTTCTTCTCCAAAATACGATTAGGTTTTTTGGTCGAATCATCAACATCACTCAAAGCCGCAGCATGAATAACATATCCCGGATTTTCTTTTTTTATAATATCTAAAACTTCAGGTCGACAAACATCCAATTTGTAGTAAACAAAAGAACCATCAACTATCTCAGGATGACTACCTGTTGCTTCTTTGTCTATCACCACCACATTCCAACCTTTTTTAACAAAATACTCTGTTACGTGGGAAAAAATGAAGCCCAGACCACCAGTAATTAAAATTTTTCTATTTTCCATAATTACAGGCTATTATATATAAAAAGGGGCACTAATCAAGCTTAGACTGATTATCTGCTTTTGTGATATATTAGGGCCACAATGAAACTTTCTATAATCATCCCTTGTTACAACGAACAAGAAACTTTACCTGAATTACTGAACAAGGTGGTTAGTTTATCTCTAGAAAACTGGCTAACAGAAATAATTATAGTTAATGACGGCTCAACTGACGAAACTTCACAAATTTTACAAAATTTTAAAGAAAGATACCCCTTTTTAATCATCTATAACCTACCCAAAAATCAAGGCAAAGGATCTGCCATAAAGTCTGGCCTAACTTTAGCTACTGGTGATTTTGTTATTATTCAGGATGCTGATTTAGAATATGATCCAAAAGATATTGTTAACTTAATTACAAAAGTTAAGGACAAAAAGACTATTGTTTTTGGTTCACGAAACTTATCAACAGAAACCACTAGGGGTAAATTAATCCCCCGCCTAGGTGTTAAAACTATCACTTATTTAATAAACTTATTATATAACCAAAACTTAACTGACGTCTGGACTTGCTATAAATTATTTCCCCGATCTGCATTCATCTTTTTTGACGAAGGAAAATTTGAATCTGAAATAACGTTTATCCAAAAAGCCCTTAGGCACGAATACCAAATCTTAGAAGGCAGTATTTCTTACAACCCAAGAAGCGTCGCCGAAGGGAAGAAGATCCGCTACCGAGATGGTTTAATTACCATATTCAAGATACTTAAACTATTTTTCCAGCAAAAATATCTAGAGAAAAATATCGTAGAGAGACCCACCTTGACTGATCACAAATAAAATAACACTGCATAAAACAGGCAGGGCCGCGATGATCCAGAATAATTCCTGTCTATTATTTCGAATGGCTATTTTTTCAATCTCGGACAAACCCAATAAAGCCACCGGTATCACCCATAAAAACTGAATAAAGATAATCCGCGAAATAAATATCGGCCACAATAAAACAGGCAAGGTAACAACACTTAAAATTAGCATGTATTGCCAAAACATGATGGGATAATAAATTCCCTTCTTCCAAAATTTAAAGGCAAATACTAAAGAAACTACAACCAACAACCATAGAATGTTAAAAGATGAGCTCTCCACTAAAACAAAATTAACAAAAGTGTGGTAATCATTTTGATAAACAGACTGATTTTGTTTAAACCAATCTAAAAATAGAGGAGCTCGTCCGGCTAGAATCATAAAATAAGACCCGGTAATCAGGCCAGCCGGAACTAGCAACAAAGAGAGTCGTTTCAAGGTTTGACGTAATCCTTGTTTCTTAAAGTAAAAGACGATGATCACCACACCAAACAACAAACCCATAACTCCTGTTTCTTTAGACAAAAGACCTACTGTTCCAACCAATGAAGCAACTAGAAACCTATAATCCTTAGCAGATTTTATAGCAGACAAGATTAAAGCAACTGACATAGCAGCCAAAGCCCAGCCTGATATGTCTGTTCCTAAAGCTAGTCCATATTTTAATAACGGATAACTGAAAATCAACCAAATACAACCAATCAATGAAAAGCGCTGATTAAAACCGAGTAAGAGTAGGAGCCAAAAAAAGCTAGCAATTAAAATAAAGAAGAAGCAGATATTGATGAGCAGTAGAGACTGCTGGGGTAACATGATTGTTGAGAAAATTGCCCCAACGAAACCATAGACCGGTTTAGCCAGCCGCAATAACACCCCTGAACTGCTTTCAAAAAGTTGATTTTTTGAAAATGAATCAATCTGACCCAGATATATTTCACTATCTATCCGGAGATCATAAACACCGTTCACACTAAAAACCAAAAAAATCGCAATCACCGCCGCCAAAACCAAAAACGCAGCCTGATTAATTAAATTATATTTTTTCATAGAAGTATTGCCAAAAATAAAAAACCGATAAAATATGAAGGACGATACAGCCAGAATGGCAGCTGCCAGACCCTGAGCCAACAACTCAAACGTATTTAACCACTCTACCAGAAAAAAAACAATAGCTACGTTAGCTGCCAAATTAAACCCAGCAACTGATAAATAACCCCCAACTTGTGAACTTAAATTATTTATCTCTTTGTTTTTAAAGGTAAAAAACTTCTGCAATAAAAAACTAACCATCAAAGACACCCCAACCGCCACCATTGAAGCAAACAAATAATGAAACATTAAAACCGAAAATAATAAATGGAAAATAAACAGGTTAACTCCTGCCCCTAATGATCCTGCTATTATAAAACGAAAATATAGACTATTAATTATTTTTTTCATAAATAATTTTTAGATATCCCTTAGCAGCCTTTTCCCAAGAAAAGTTTTTAGATCTCTCTAATCCTAACTCTGTTAAATTTGATCTGAGGTTTTCATCTGAGGAAATTTTTTCCATAGCTAAACAAATATCTTCAACCGAGTCAGGATTTACTAAGTAAGCCGCCACTCCAGCCACCTCTTTCATAGCCCCCCTATCAGAAGTAATAACCGGTGTCCCAACATCCATTGATTCTAAAATAGGCATACCAAAACCTTCCAACAAACTAGGGAAAACTAGGGCTAGGGCCTTTTTGTATAAATAAGCCAATTGTTTTTCACTAACATAACCCAAACAAAAAATATCATTCTTGTACTTACTTTCGTTAATAAGCTTTGACACCTCACTATTATCATTTTTACCAGCAAAAACTAATATATTATGCGAGTGGGTACGTTCCTTAAACAAGTCAAAAGCTTTTACTACACCCATAGGATTTTTACGGTCTTTCAAAACCCCTACAAATAAGAAAAAATCATGGTCTGGCAACTGCTTTACAGCTTCTAAATTGTTTGCATTAATTTTATTGAAACCATTTAGAATGACTACTACTTTATCAACCACTTCGGGATAAAACTTCTCAATCTCGCTTTTCGTGTAGTCAGATACAGCAATTATTTTATCCACCCTCATTAGAGAGTGCCGGTGAACAAGTTTAACCGCCATTCTACTGAGGTACTGCCTAATTCCATTAGCGGGTAAGTTTAAATACCCCAGATCGTGAACAACTAAAACAGTCTTCTTCAACTTAACAAACAACGGCATCACTGGTGTGAAAAAGACGTAAACATCAAGGTCATTTTTACGGAACAGGCCAAAATCCAACCAGAATAGATGCCCAGGCAAGGTAACAGGTATCCAATTTTTTGTTTCAGAAAAAGGCTCAACCATCTTTGTATCCTTTAAGAAAATAGTAAATTGGGTCTCTGGCCCACCTTCAACTATAGACTTAGCTAAAGAAAAAATAGACCGCCCTAAGCCGGCGGCCATTTTTTCACCATAAGGGTGCAGAATTAAACCTACTTTCATGTCACAACCCTACCAAAAAGAAAGGATGATTACAAACCTATTTGATTAATTCCAAAATAATTAAACTCCGAAATTTAGCAATTTTTCTAACACTTGATAATCGGTAACCTTCGAACCGTTGCAAAAAAACATCTAACGGTACCGCAGTTAAATCTTCGTGATACTCACCTATCCAAATCATAGGTTTATATCCTAAAGATTCAGGCTTAATAGCTGTGGTTTCTGTTCCTTCAATATCAAACTTAACCACATCAAATGATCCGTATTTCTTTTCTAAATCTACCAAGGTCATAGCTGGAACGGAAACTTTTTTTGCCTTAGCATCTCTAATCAATGTAGATCCTGAAATACTAACTCCAAAGTTTAAATAAAAATCAACTACCCCTCCATGATCTGAAATCGCCTTAGGTTCTATTACGATACCGTTATCCCCGAAATCACTTAGGTTTATTTTAAGTTTTTCTATATTACCTGGATCAGCCTCAACTGAAATGACCTGAGCTCCAGGAAATTTATTTGCTAAATATATTGAAGAATAACCACGGTTTGACCCCAAATCTAAAACCCTCTTAACCAGAGCTTGATCAACTTCGACAAAATACTCTTCAAAAATAAAAATCTCAAAAAAAGTACCCATATCCGTCCAATCAAAAATAAAAAGGGATTTATTTTTAAATTTTATGTGTATGGTTGGTATTGGTATTTTTATTTTTTTAAAAAAAGGGCACAAAAAAGACCAGAAAAATAATCTCAATTTACTGATAAAAGTTAACTCAAGCTGCCATATCTTAAGTCTATTTGATATAAATTTTATAAACCTATCTAATTTCATTAAATATTTTAGAACTTAAACTAGTCAAGGAATGATTAATAACAACATCATGTAAACAGGATCTGTCTCTCTCAGTAGGTGCAAATTTCAACATCGTTTTTAACTTACTAGCTAAGTCTCGATGATCATCTTCAATAAAAATAAAGTCATTATTTATTTGTCCTACTAGATTTTTATTACAAACAACTGGTAAACACCCACAGGCGATCGATTCAAAAATAGTTTTATCATACATACCACTTGAACTTAGATTAACAAATATTTTATGACTATTATAAATATTGGCAGTTGAACTATTTGGTACACCTGAATAAAACTTAATTTGTCTGTCGAGGCCACCTTGAACAACTTTTTCTTGTAGTTCTTGGTAGTAGCCCTGATCCGACTCCAAAGGGTCACCATAGACACTAGCTGAAAAGTCTATATTTTCATTTTTTAAATATTTTAGGGCTTCAATCAAAACGTGAATTTTTTTAACTGGAGAAATTCTACCTACAAAAAGAATGGACTTTGGAATTTTCTCGCCAACTAGATTTTCTTTAAATAAATCAAGATCTATACCCACCGGCATTAAAACTGTTTTTCGATATTTGGCAGTGTAGGAATATTTTGAAGTACAAAAAACCTTATCACAAAAAAGGACACTTAAATCAGTAAGCCATGAGCCTGAATGATGATTTCTCCACATAAAAACTTTTTTACCCAAAAACCACCACAACCAGCCAGCCAAAATAACATACTCCTGATTCATATGAACCAGTACGGCGTCATATTTCTTTCTTTCTTTCAAAAGAAAAAAGAAGTAACGCCATAAATACACTGCCTTGGATTTTTTTATCTCTTTACCTAAAGATAAAACCTTAACGTTGCCAGGTAAGTTATACTCACCCTTTCCTAAACAAATAACTGTAATTGAATTAAATTTCTGCGAAAATGCCAATATCCAACCATGAAAAAAACCTAATATCGGATCAGCTAAATCAACCTTCTGAGTAATAATTAGCAGCTTCATACCTAAATTAGTCTCGAGCAACAAAAACTAGATCAAAACTACACCAGCCCGGAAACCAACGAGCTAGTTTGACCCATCTACCCAATCCAATTATTTCGACTTTAGAAAAATACTTCCCCAGAACAGACCTTAGTTCGTTAATATGGAAATGGTTGATGTGGGTAGGGTCTGAAAGCGGTGTTCCTTTTTTTGATCCCAATAAATACCGTAGTCTATTTTTAAAATTAAAAGGATTAGGTACAGAGCCAATAAAAACACCACCACTATTTAAATGACCCCTGACTTTCTTAATTACCTCTTCCGGGTAATAAACGTGCTCTAGAACCTCTCCAGCTACTACACAGTCAAACGACCGCCCTGATATCTCAGCCCAGTTACCATGAAGGTCCAAAATGGTCGTTTCTATATTAAGCCTCTCTTTAGCCCTTAATAGACTAATGGAATCGACATCAACCCCTAAAACTTTGTTTCCTTCAACAAAAAAACTAGTTAGAGCGCCATCACGACAACCAATATCTAAAACCATTTTATTTTGACCCACTAAGAATTTAAATAATTTCCCCCTAGCTTCTTTTAGGATACTAAAATCTTCAGCTCGAGCTGTAGAATGGTGATATTCGTATATTTGGGCTGTAGAATTTTTCACTCTAAACTGGTCTTAAAAATTTTAATATACTCTTCCTTAGTTAGATTAAATTTGGCCGGAAACAATACTGGGCCAGGTTTACTTAATACAGCGATCATCTTACCAGCAAAATCGTCAGGGGTAAAATCAGCAATTGTTACACCGGCTTCTTTGGCTATACCAACGTCAGTTGAAACTACTGGACAACCACAAACCAATGCTTCTAGCAGGGTCCGCCCAAAACCCTCATACCAGGAAGTATTTACAAATAAATCAGCTGTTTTATAACAAGAAGTCAGATCATCTGACCAACCCCTAAAAACCACCCTGCCTTCAAGGCCTAAAGCTTTGACCTGATTTTCTAAATTTAACCTCTCCGGACCATCACCAACAATAATTAAACCAGCCATTGGCCTTTGCTCTGATATCTTTTTAAAAGACAACAAAGCAAGACTGATATTTTTTTCTCTAGTCAGGCGAGATGAAATTAAAATAATTTCATCAAACTGAGGATACAATTTTCTTAAATCAATTTTAACTGGAGCTGATCTATATTCCCCAAAATCCATCCAGACCGGCAGAATGGTTATATTTTTTTCTTCAACTCCGAAACTAGAAATTAAAAAATCTTTTATTTTACTTGAAACAACCCTGACCTTGTCCGCTCTTGGTAATAAGTAACCAGCAATCAATAAACGAATTCTGTTTTTAAACAGATCTTTTCTAAAATAAAAATTACCCAAGTCAGTATGAACTTGTAGTTGTAGTTTGACCCTACTTATTTTAGAAACTAAATAAGCAATACAGCCAACCTCAAACGGATCTTGAGCTGTGATAACAACTCCGGTTTTTCCTATTTTTTTTACTATTTGCAAACCTATCGACAAAGCTGTTGCATATCCAAAAAAATAAAAACTTGCTTGACCGCTATATAAAAACAAATTAGGTGGTAAAAGCTCTGGTAAATATTTTTGACGGCCAGATGATAAAACTATTATATGAACTTGTTCAAAGGCACCAGCCAGGTCCAGCATCCTTTTTTGGACTGAACTAGACTTGTCAAATATTTTAGTATCTTTGGAAAAGATAATTAGTTTCATTTTTTTGTCATTATAAGCATGATCTCATCAGCAATTTCAACCCAACTGTGTCTGTATTCAGAACTATTTATTTTATCGACCAGTGAACGATAAACTTCCGGTTTACTTATTTCAACCATTGCCTCAGCGATAGCTAAACTATCTAAAGGGTCGACCCATAGACCAAGATCTTTTAGATTTTCATACAGACCACACTCCTTCGTACAGACAAAAGGCTTACCAAAACGCAAACCATCTAAAATCATATTAGGACTAATATCACCAAGGGATACTAAAATAATAGCTTGAGATTTCTCGATCACTTTCATAAAATCCTGATACGAAACATTGTCATCAAATAAACGTAATTTAGGATTACTTTTTTGAGCTATAGCTAAAGCTTTTTCCAAAATTCCTTTATTTTTCCAAACCAAACCCCGACTAGATGACACTAGTATAAAATCACTGTGCACCTCAGGTGAGTCGGTCTTTTTTTGATCTTGAGTACCCAAATAATTACTAACAATGACCATAGACTGGGAGGATAAACAATATGGTTCTAACCAGATAGACTGCTGCCATTTAGTGGAAAAGATTATAGTTTTTGCTTGAGATAAAACAAACCTGGTCGTTTTGAAAATAATTCTTTCTTTGAAACTTAAGTTCTGCATTTCTGTTTTATAAAAATCTCGCAATAAAACCGGTTTTTTAGTTCTCTCTACATAACTTTCCCATAAAAAATCTCCCCCAGTCCTAACTACAAATTTTTTCCGCAACAACAAACAAGCAGTCGCTACCGGCAAAGCCACACTCCAAGTATCAAGGATAAAAATAAAATCAGCCCGCCAAATAGTTGGTAAAATTTTACCCAAATAAAACAGATGACGAATCCCGGTCGGCAAAAAATATTCAAACGTAAAAGTTTTAACCACCACTTTAAAACCTTTTAGCCGCCACTCTCTCTCCACGTTAACGGCATACTGAGCTGGGCCACCAATTGCCGGCGGATATATACCCGTCGCTATTAAAATCAACTGGCCTTGAGACTTATTTACTATCATTGGTAGTAAGCAAATCAAATATCGGCTTCAGGCGCAAGACGACCGACTCCCAAGTGTAATCTTGATGAACTTTAATAAAAGCTTTTTCAACCACCTCTTGAACCACTTCTTTATTACTAGACTGAAGAATATATGTTATTTTTTCTGCTATATCCTTAGAATTATTAGGGTCTGCAAACCAACCAGTCCGCCCGTCATCAAGAAAATCTACAATACCACCTACCGCTGAAGCCAGTACTGGTACTTTGACTGCCATCGCTTCTAAAAAAGAATTACCTAAACCTTCCGAACGGCTAACTCGAGCGTAAACATCAGCTTGCCGCAAAAAGGTCAACATATCTACCTGTGGTAAATAACCAATTATTTCTACCCGATCAGATAAACTCAACTCGTCTATGATTTTAGTTAATTTCCCCCGATCTGGACCATCGCCAACAATAGCTAAATGAACATCTGATGGTAAATAAACCATTGCCCTGATCAGGGTATCAATATTATTTTTTTCAACTAACCGCGAAGTTGTCACCACCAACTTATAATCTAAAATAAATTTATTGGTCGCTGGTTTAAACACTTCAAAATTAACCCCATTAGGGACGACTGTAATTGGCACATTAACTCCAGTTGTGACTGCTCTGCTTTTAAGATAATGACTAATAACTGTTACTTGGGTGGCACTTTTTAAAACAAATAAATACCAAGGTTTAATTAATAAGCGGTACAAAAAACTAACACCACCTACATATCGAGCTAAATGAGTTTCTTCGTCCCCTTCCTGTAAAGTTAGAAGTAATCGACCTTGAAAGAAAAATTTATTATAAATAGCTGTAGTCACGCCAGCCTGACTGGCCATCATCGCCCACAAAAAATTATATTTTCTTATTTGATTAAGTTTATAGGCTTTTATTACTCCGAAGATTGGTAATAGAAATTTCCCTAAAGTCCCTCTACCTACTCGATAAACAGTCACTCGACCAACAGTTTCAATTGGTAGGTATTCAGCACCAAAATTAACAGTGATCAAGTCAAAATCATAATCAATTAGTCGATCAGTAATTTCTTTGATCGCTATTTCTGCTCCACCCACAAATGGAAAATAAGCAGTCGAAAAAATAAGGACTCTTGGTTTTGAGATAGGACTAACCATAATTTACTGACTATCAACCGCCAACATTTGCCGTAAAACATCTTCCGGAATTTCTGGTACTAATGGTTTAACCGGATCTGACTTTTTTATCTGATCAGTTTCAGTCTTCTCTGGGGTTGGTTTTATACCATTTTTTATCTCCTCTATTTTAATATCTGATTTATTATCTCCCAACAATTCTTGAAGGGCTGACCGTAATTCCGCCTTACTGGCACCAGTACTTTTCGGTTTGTCTTCTCGTTTTTTATTTTTAAGTTGATCTAAAGAAAAATGTTTTGCAGGAACTTCTTTAACTGTCTCTGGTTGGGATTTAAAAACCGGTACCCCTTCGTAAGTCACCTCTTTAGGGGTTGGTTTTGGTTCTTGTTTGAGAGGAGCTGTTGGTTTATTAGTAGACCCAGTGACAGCTTTCGGTCGGTCATCAGATCGTCCGCCACCAACCTTTTTTTGATTACCATAACTATTGTTATTGGTTTTAGGTGCCTGACTAGCAGCTACCCTCGCTTCTTCAATCCAAGTAATAATCCGAGCTTCCACTTCCGCTCGTGGTTTAGAGTAATTTTGTCTTGACCAATCAATCAACTCTTGTTTATTAGAATTAAGTAAAGCTGGAATAGGTGGTAAAGCCATCGCCGAAAACGGCTGAGACCCAACTCCATCAATCATTAAAGTTAAATACATCTGAAATCGCCCCATGTTCACCAAATCTTCTTTAGTAAAAGTCGGAAAAAATATCTTTTCAAACGTCTCGGCGTCTAGTGGACCAACTCGAAAACAAATAGTGGTACCCACGTTACCAAATACCGCACTTTGGACTTCTTCCGGCATTTGTTCCACATACTGGTGAGCAATTGTCAGAGCTAGTTTATACTTACGAGCCTCTGACAAAATATCGGCAAAAGATTCATTAGCAAAAGATTGAAACTCATCAACATATAAATAGAAAGAGGGCAACTTACGTAATTCCAACTCATGAACATTAGCTCTAGACATCGCCGCCAAATAAAGTTTGGATACCAACATCCCACCCAACAGTCGCGCATTATCTTCACCCACCAAACCCTTGGACAAGTTAATAATAAAAATCTTTTTCTCGTCCATCGCTTTACGAAAGTCGATAGTTGATTTCGGTTGACCAATAATATTTCTAATCAACGGATTAGAAGAAAATTGACCAACTTTGTTTTGAATCGCTGGGGTGGCTTCTTGAGCAAATCGCTCGGTATAATTAGCAAACTCGTCTACCCAAAAAGATTTAACTGATGGATCTTGAATATTGTCCACCACCTTCTGACGATACTCTTTGTCAGAAAACATTCGGTTAACACCCAATAAAGTTGAGCCTGGGTATTCTAATAAGGCCAAAATAGTATTGTTCAGGATATATTCCATTCGAGCTGACCACACATCAGCCCAAATAGTTTTAAAAGTAGCCATCAGACCATTAGCCACCAAGTGGCGCTGATCCTTGCCAACATCCTCCATAATATTAAAAGCAATCGGGTTATCTAAATCAAAAGGTGCAAAATAAATAACATCCTTCTTTCGTTCTAGTGGAATATAATCCAACAATAATTCGGCTGACTTACCGTGCGGATCAATAAAGGCTAAACCTTCACCGTTTTTAATATCTTGAATAGCCAGGTTTTCCAACAAGGTCGACTTACCCATACCGGTTTTACCGATAATATACATATGACGAGCTCTGTCTTCAGACTTAATTCCGAAAGGAATTTTTTTACCGCGAAAATCAGTCTGAGCAAAATAGTTAATATGAGGATTGGAAGACATAATTAGTTCTAGTATAGCGCAGGTTTACTAAGTTAAAAATAGTAATTGATTAATTACTAACTGGTTTTGTTAACACTGCCGAGTCATAAGCCTCGCGAGTATAAGTATTAGATGGATCCCACATCAGCCAACTAGTTAACCCAGCATCATAAACAGCCTGTTTTTGCGCTTTAACATCAGCGACCGTGTAAGTAACCGGATAATCAAAATCTTGTAACCAGGGCCTAATTTTGTCTGGACTAGAACTAGCCGCAATCGCCCGCTTAACAGCTGAATCCATCACATATTTAATTATTTCATAAGGTGCTTCGTTTGGATCAGCATAACCATTAAAATGAGGCGGATAATGTGATGGGTAAATCATCGGTGAGACGTAATCAAAATAAGGTAAGGCGTTTTCAAAAATCTGACCAATATTCATATCATCAAAAGTGGTGGTGGTCATACCAAACAAGTCAGCTGACAACGGCACCCCAAGTGGCTCAAGAGTCTTATCAATATAACTAAAGAAATTTTTGATCACCGCCGATCTGGTCGTAGAAGCCAAATTAGAATGAGGGTAAGTTAGATTCCGTAAATCACCATCAGAAGGAAACCTAATATAATCAAAATTTATTTCATCGAAACCAAGCTCGTGAGCTTCTTTGGCAATTTCGGCCACATACTCCCACACCTCTTCAGCGCCTGGATCAACCCAAGACAACCCCTTTCTATCTTTCCAGACAGCGCCATCACCTGATCTCAACACCGCTAAGTCTGGTCGAACTTTAGCTAAATAAGGATCCTGAAAAGTAGCAATCCGAGCAATCACATAAATATCATCTTTATGTAAGTCTTCAATAATAGTCGCCAGGTCACGAATTCTATTTTCCGTTGAACCAATTTTCGTAATTATCTGATTATCAGTCGTAAAAGACACCTTACCAGTATCGTCTTTAACATCAATTACGACTGCATTGATTTCCGTGTCTTTAATTAAATTAACCACCCGGTTTCTCAAAGAAGGAGTGCTCGCCACCCAACTGGTCATATAAATAGCTTTCACCGGCTCTGGAGTGGCTAAGTGAACTCTCTTTTTAGTCTCTATTTTTTCTAAACTAGTAGTGGCTCCTAAACTGCCGTAAATCGGAACTGTATAATCCGAAGCAGTCACAAAATCTCCAGCATACAAAAAATAACCCACCAGCAATAAACAAAATAATCCCAGACCAAGATAAATACCGAGGTGGGATGATTTTGGCATAAGTTTAAATAATTTATTGATTGCTCTCGTTATTATCACTCACTTCAGAAACAGTTCTCAAAAATTCTTCTCGATGTCTAGTTCCAGTAAAACCAAATAAAGCTATAATTGCCCCCAAAATCACAAATAAACTAGTCTTAATCACACTTGGAAAACCAGTGAAAGGTAGCACAATGATCATCAAACCCAATATCGCGCTAGCTCGGTTGCGCCAAATAATATTATGCATAATGTGTTGGATTATAACATACTTTTAGCTATTTCCACAACATTGCCAGCCCCCATTGTGATAACCACTTCCCCACTTTCGAGGGTTGTTTTTAGCCTAATTTTAGCCTCAGAAAAGCTCTCCACAGCCAAAACTTGGACTTGATGCTTACTTATCTCGTCGACTAATATTTGATGACTAATTGTCGGATCGGCCGTCTCTCGCGCTGCATAAATTGGTAAAATAATGACCTCGTCAGCCAGAGTAAAGCTGCCAGCAAAGTCATTAAGTAATAATTTAGTTCGAGAATATAAATGAGGTTGGAACACGACAACAATTTTTTTAGCTGGCCATTTTTCTCGAGCACCAGCTAAGGTCGCTTGGATTTCTTTTGGATGATGAGCGTAATCGTCATAAACCAAAACTCCATCTTTAGTTGTACCCAAATATTCAAATCGGCGCCAAGTGCCAGTAAACTTTTCTAAAGCCCCTCGACTAAGCGTGATGGATATTTTCAACCAATCGGCCACCGTTAACACCACTCCAGCATCCAGTCGATTGTGTTCGCCTGGCACATTAAGTTTAAGGTTGGGGTCAATAAATTTTGTATAATCAACAATTTGGCAAGTTGCGTCTTTAATTACTGGTCCAATATTAGGATCACTTGGGTTACAAATCACCACACCATCAACTGGAACTTTCAACACCAACTCCCGAAAGGCTGATTGAATGTCGGCCAGATCTTCATAATAATCAAGATGATCAGCATCAATATTAATAATGGCTAAAACTTTCGGAGTAAATTGTAAAAAATGACGGCGATATTCATCAGCCTCCACTACTAACCATTTACTATTACCAGCTTGGAAATTACTTTTGGTTTTAGCTCGGATAGAACCGACCACCACCGTGGGATCAAGACCAGCATCTTCCAAGACATCGGCCACCATCGAAGTGGTGGTGGTTTTACCGTGAGTTCCAGCAATAGCAATCACATCATATCCTGAGGCTATTAAGCCAAGGGCCTCGAAATATGATAAGCAGGGCTTACCGGAAGTTTTGGCTTGCGCCAAAACTTCCGGATTATTAGTTAGCCACGCATCACTATAAATATATAAGTCTGCTTCTGGTAAATTAGCTGGATCTAGATCTAAAGAAATTTGCACTCCTGATTGTCTTAAGCCGTCCAAAGTGTCTGGACTGGGCCCATCATTAGTGCCGGACACTTCTTTACCTTGGTGTACTAATAACCGAGCCAGAGATGAAATCCCCACTCCCCCAATCCCAATGCAGTGGATTTTATTAATTTTTTCTAAATCAATCATATCTTATTTAATTTTTTTGACAGCCACATTAAACTGATCACCTCTGTCATATTCGTTTTTAAAGACACCAAAACTTTTTGCTCCAGGTGACAACAAAACTAAATCACCCTTTTTAACCAACTCCTCAACCTGAATAAAAGCCTCTTTCATTGAACTAGCCACAACTGTAGAAAAGTTTTGCCGCTGTGGCAATTGGGTTAAGATCTTATCAGTCGCTGTTCCCTTGAATAAAATTAAACCCTTAACGTATTTACTGACTTTTTTGTAGTAATTATCTAAATCCAAACCAGCATCTGTACCACCGGCCAGTAAAATAATTTTACCTTTGTATTTTTCAAATGCCTCCAGGGCCGCATACAATCCATCAGGACTAGTCGCATTGGTATCATTAATATATTTAACTCCTCCCGCTTCCCCAACCAACTCCAAACGATAAGGTAATCCTGGGAAATTTTGGGCTACTTTTTTAATAACAGAATCTTTAACACCCAGAGCTTGAGCCGCTGTCATAGCCAACAAGACATTGTAAAGATTATGCTCGCCCGGCATTTTCAATTTCCAACTAGCCACTGAAGATATTTTGGGAGTAATAATCTGTTGTTTTAATTTTTGACCGTCATTTTTTTTAACCAAACTAGCCACCTGACTGCCTAAAATTAAAATATCATCCTCTTTCTGGAAACGATAAATATTAGCCTTATCGGCAAAATAACGATCCATATCACCTTGATAGTAATTCATATGGTCATTCATGAAGGTGGTAAAAACAGCGATGTTGGGACTAATTTTAGACTCACCAAAACCTTGGCACTGCCAAGAATCAAGTTCCATTACTACCACATGATTAGCTTTAACTTTTTTAAGTAGAGGCAAGGTCGCTACACCTTTAATATTACCCCCCATATGGACAGTGAGCCCGGCCGTCTTTAAAATTTCGGCCAATAACTGGGTGACGGTACTTTTACCTCGTGTCCCGGTAATACCAATAGTGACCAGGCCAGTTGGAGTTAGTTTACAAAATAGTGATGCATCCATTTCCACTGGTACCCCATTTTTATGAGCCTCGGCAAGATAGATTGAGTCAAGTGGCGCATTAGGAGCGCGAATAATCAAATCTCGATTACGAAAATCTTCAAGCCTATGCTCCCCTAAAATATATTTTATGTTTTCATACCGACTTAGTTGTTTGAGGGATGAGACTAGTTCTTCTTTGGTTTTCAAATCCGTCACAATCAAATCTGCCCCACAGTCAGCCAAAAACTTAATTACCCCAAGACCACGACCCAAGAGTCCTAGTCCCATTACAGTCACCTTTTTACCCTTAAAATACTCCTTATAATCCATATTTTGGCATTGTAGCATATTCCTATAGTATAGTGAGAATTATGATAAAAAAAGAGCTAGGACCAATTGGTATTTTTGACTCCGGCTTTGGTGGATTAAGTATTCTCAAAGCAATCACTAAGGAATTGCCAAACTATGATTATATTTATCTTGGTGACAATGCTAGGACGCCTTACGGTAATCGATCACCAGAAATAATCTACGAATTCACCAGGCAGGCTGTCGATTTTTTATTTAAAAATAATTGCCAGTTAATCATCTTGGCTTGCAATACCGCCTCCAGTGATGCTCTACGAAAAATTCAGCAAGAATACCTGCCACAATATTACCCTTCAAAAAAAGTATTAGGTGTCTTAATTCCAGGAGCTGAAGCTGCTGTAGCTAAAACAAAAAATAAAAAGATTGGAGTTATGGCCACTGAAGGTACTGTAACTTCTGGTTCTTTTGTTAGGGAAATAAAAAAACTAGACTCAACCATTAAAGTTTTTCAACAAAGCTGTCCTCTGTTAGTCCCCTTAATCGAAGCCGGTGAAAAAAATAATCCAGCCACTAAGATTATTCTGGAACAATATATAAAACCTCTAAAACAAAAAAAGATTGATACCGTCATCCTGGGCTGCACCCACTATGGTCTAGTAGAAGAGCAAATTAAAAAAATCTTTGGTGACAAAGTTAAAGTTATTTCTGAAGGTAAAGAGGTAGCTAAGAAATTAAAAATATATCTTGTAAAACATCCGGAAATAGAAACCACTCTAACTAAAAAATCAAAATTGAGCTTTTACTCAACTGATACCACCGCCAAATTTCAGACCCTGGGTAGTAAATTCTTTGGACAGAAAATAAGGGTTGAAAAAGTAAACCTGAATTAAAACCATAAAAATCTTATTTGACACGATCATCCAAACGTGTTAAGATTATAAACAGAAGGAGGGTTCACCAATGACAGAACTCCAGAAAAATCTGGGCGAGCTAGGTCTAACCCTCAGACCCACTTTGACCAGTGGGCCACGGTCCATCTGTTACGAAGTAGACGGGGTAGATGAGATCGTCGTCATCGACGACGAGGGTTTTCCTTGGGTGGGGTCTAGACCAGAAGTCAGACTGCCCAAGAGTCTGACCTACGCCTGACACAAGAGCCCCGGCGCGCGCACGCGCCGGGGCTTTTCTTTTTAATTTGTGATCTAAAAACCTATTGCTATACTAAACATTATGAAAAAACCAAATCTTGAGTCTGCTTCTGAAGTCCTACCCTTCTCTATTGAAGATATCTATCCCTTGGCCCAAGAAAAACTCCAAAGCTACCAAATACGAATGGATAGTTTCTCTGATCTTTATAGCTCAGAGGTAATACTGGCTGACCAAAAAGAAGTGGAAAGACGTAAAAAAGGATTTGAAATCCATATGACTGACCAAGAAAAAGAACTAAGAAAGCTAGCCGAAGTCTTAGAAGCTATTATTTTATATCACGGAGAACAAAGTAATTGGTTTGGTAGTGAAGCAACCCTAACCAGAACAACAGACTACGACGACTTAACCCATGGGACTGACTGTATTATGGAACTAACTAATCCTAATAACACTTCTCAATTAGCCCTAGCCATTGACGCAACTTTTAGTAGCCACGTTGGAGAAAAATTAATAGAAATATCCAATGAAATAATTAAAGGCGAACTAACTAAAATAAAATATTATATTTCTGACCAAGCGGGAATCAGAGGTGAATTAATTAATGTGCCCAGGATTATTGTCGGCTTAGATACTAATTCTATTATGAATATTTCCGACCTCTGGCTTAATAATGCTAACGAGCACCTAGCTAACCATCCTGCTCAATTTCAGATTTTAGAAGAAATAATGATGCAGTGTGAATTCTTCAGCCGTTTAGCTATCGCCGAAGATCAGGTAAAAATTGGTGAAATTTACCGAAAAATGTACGAAAAAATTAAAACAATTTATTCAACCAAGAAAGCTGAGGGTAATGATAATCACTGGAGGGACAGTTCCCACGCCAACCTAAAACGAGTCTTACCTCAACTGTTCCCCGATATAGCCAAGGAGATGGTTTAGGCAATCAAAGGCACACACCAGGACTCTCCCGCGACTTAAGATTTTCTACCGAGTTAATGCCAGAACTCTCGACTACCGTCGCGGGTACTTTTCTGGTTTACTCGCCTATCGGCTCATAAACAGAGAAAAGTCTTTCTCGTCCTGACGAAAGTGAAGTAGTTCACTTTCTCCATGCGCACAAATTACGCTTCGCTTATTTGTGCCCCATTACTGACCACGACTCGAACTTTTTTGACACGGTTGTTGGAGGTGTTGATGTTGGAGCCGGGCATATGGAAACAGTTTAGGCGAGGTGAGACGGAAAAGAAAGAGGGGTGAAGTTGGCACGGGAGGCAACAAAGCTAGTTTACAGCTTTCTTAATCTGCTTAATTCCCACCTGGTAACCGTACATACTCAGTCGACGGCGTGCATTTTTCAGACTCACCTTACTGAAAAACGGGATATCTAACGGTTTGTCTGACTCACTAATAATGCCATAGATTACCTCATAGTCCTTCGCATTCGGGGCGGCAGAGGGATCAGCCAGTTTATGGCCGACCGGTAACTTTACATTCAGCTTCTGGCGGAAATCCGCGTCGCTGACAAAAAGCTCGGCAGAGACGACCCCTTGGGAAAACAGGTGACTTAATACGTTAGATCCGCCATACCGTTTTATATGTAGGAGTTTATTTTCCCCGGTATAAATGTCACAAAACTCCACACTGCTATGGCCACCGCCGTGCATGATTAATTCGCCATCCATACAACAAGCGCCTTTCAAAGCCGCGGCTGCGATGGGTGTGTAGTCACCTTCCCTGGTCACGGTGCATACCGGCAGGTCAATATCCGATCGCCTGACAGCATCAAAGTGTTCCTGCACCTGCTCGGTGAATCCCTTTGCAATTCGATACCACTTTGCGTTGTTCAGAATGTAAACATCATCCCGTAACTCAACCTCAGCATACATACACTGAAAAACGGTCCACCGCTCGACAACATCGTCTGTGGCCATGGATATGCGAAATATTGCAGAGTGCTTAAGTCGCTCCAACGTCACTGGACTGGGTAGCGTCTCCAAGCAAGCTGGTACGTCTAAATCGTCGTGCAAATCGTTGCTCTTTTGACGGGCGTAGCGAAAGCCTTTTACGTCGGACCACTCAATGACTTCGGGAACAGCCATCCACACTTTGTCTAGTGTCCGAGTATTTAGTTTGTCAACCAGCACAAGATTCAGTTCTTCTTCGATTTTCTTGTCACGAACTTCGGCAATCTGATCAATCCAATCAAAATCTTTCTTATAGTCTTCGCTCGTATAGCGTTCCAGGCAATGAGTTAGAAATTCCACGATGTTTCCGACATTAACCTTTGCCGACCCACTTAGTGCATCTTTCCCCGTGATAATGCCCCCGAGAAGAGGGTCACGTGACTTTCCGGTTACTGAGCTAACCAGGTCTTGCTCAATATCGATTCCGAAATCAGTTGCGGCAACATTCCGGCTCATTTGTTCCTGGCTGTGTTTCGGTACCGATCCTAGCGTCGTCTTATCGATCTTGCGAAAACTTGCCGCATCAAGTGAATTGAGAACCGTCTTTAAACCGAAACGCTCTTCAAGCACACCGGGCCGTAAGAGGTGTCGACCAAATCCAAACACCACTGCAAAATACGTCGCCTTCCCGTGTCTCGAAATAGGTACAATCAAAAGCCCCTTCGAGCTGGCGTTTAAGAGGGGCCGGTCTAGGCTTATAGCATCACCAAAAAAGTCTTTGACCCAGCTCGGAGTTTTGGGAGGCACTGAAGCAGAGACAAAGTGCCCAACTCCATCGATCTCAATCGAATTCTTGCTACTCTGGACAATCTCATCCAGTGTTTGGAACTCCGGCTTGATCATGTAGACAGAGTATTTGTTAGTCTTGACTTTTTTCGCATTCATTGACATAGCATACTCTCGCGAGACGCAAATCGCAATACTGCTGCAATCCAGATTCCAATGTAGCGAGTGATGCTATATTTCAACAATTAGTTCAATAAAAAGACAATGAAAAACAATTTTAACGAATATTCGGGTCTGGCCCTACAAGCCTACCTCGCCCTGGTCATCCAGATTTACCAGCGTTCCCTCAATACGCCGGACAATGACCGGTAAGCCTGTGTACTTCGCCTACATCCGCGTCTCCACCCCGCGCCAGGGCGAGCAAGGTTCCTCGCTGGCGGCTCAGCGTCGGAGCATCGAGTATTACGCAGCCCGTCACAACATTATGATTTCAGAGTGGATTGAAGAAACAGTAACAGCCGCCAAAGCTGGTCGTCCCCTGTTCACTCAAATGCTGACCCGGCTCAGAAAAGGCCAAGCTACCGGCGTCATCATCCATAAAATAGATCGGGGTGCCCGCAATCTCAAAGACTGGGCCGCCCTGGGTGAACTCATTGATCATGGAATAGAAGTGCGGTTCGTCGCTGACTCAGTAGACCTCAGTTCCCGCTCGGGTCGCCTATCGGCAGACATTCAAGCGGTGGTTGCTGCCGACTATGTACGCAACCTGAAAGAGGAAGCCCGGAAAGGATTCTACGGTCGACTCAACCAAGGGTTGTATCCTTTGGGTGCGCCGTTGGGATACCTCAACAATGGACGGGGCAAGGTAAAAACCTGGTGCCCGGAGACGGCCCCGCTTGTTCGGCGCGCTTTCGAGCTCTACGCCGCTGGTGAATTCACCCTCCGACAGCTTTCCGCCGAGTGCTTCAGTCGCGGCTTACGCAACAGTACTGGACATTCCGTTTCCAACAACGCCCTGGCGCGGATACTGCGCAACCGTTTCTATTGCGGCCAGATGGTTCTTGGAAAAAGCGGTGAGGTTTTCGCAGGCCTGCATGAACCGTTCATCCCGGACGATCTTTTCCGCCGCGTCGGGGCAATCCTAAATGGCCGGATGAGGCGAAAGGTGAAGTCGCCTTCATTGGTCTACCGCAAGCTTCTCCGCTGCGCCTCTTGCCGTAACCACCTCATCGGCGAGATCAAGAAAGGCCACACCTATTACCGCTGTCACACGAAGGGCTGCCCGGTAAAGTGTGTCCGCAGCGAAATAATTGACCGGCAGGTCCAGGAAAAGATACAGCGCCTTCAGGCCGATTCAAAGGTCTACGTCGACAGGCTAAGTTAGCATCCCAGTAAGAAACTCGTTTACAGCACCCCAGCGCAGCTTTTCAGGCGGGAATCGTTGCACTTTGAGATCGAAGCTGCGGGCTACAGAGGCTTGCAAGAATTTGCCCACATGCTACTATTACATTGTGTGTTTTTCCATCGCGGAAAATCACGCGGTGGCCTTTCGTGAGAGGAAAGTCAGAAATCGCATTGAACAGAATTCATGTGATAACTGGCGAATGGGGTGGTCGCCCCGGACCGCTAGCTAAGGATGTACGGAGCATAGACCTTGTCGCCGATGTATACCGATGCCGCGGGTGCGCTTACGCACAGTACTTAGAACGATGGGTCATCGGGAGCTGTTCAGGCAAAGAGCAGCTCCCTTATTGGTTGAGTTCAGGCCTATTCCAGCAATGGTAGCATTGGAGAAAGAATATGCTCTAATGCGTATAAGGCATTTCCCGTGGCAATTTGCCGGAATTTATCATCTTTTTCGCAATCTGCATGGTCACTCACCCCCCGCACTATAAGATAGGCTTGGGGTCTATATCCATAGTGTAGCTGATCTTCGACAAATTGTTGTGCGACACCGCCTGCCTCAGTTTCAAGAGCCAACGTCTTATCATTTACGCCATTTAGCCACACTCGCTCCTCCGCCTCTCGGTACCTGATCACGGCTTCCCCAGTGCCAATGGGTCCAAAATGCAATCGAAACTTTGTCGAATCATCATTAGCGTTGGAATTGAGACAACAGATATCACCCGAATTATCAAAGACGGAATTAATAGCGTTTCTCACTATAGGATTTAAATTATACGGCAATAATCTATGCTGAGTGCCTTGCTTAGTCACGACGCGTTTATCATAATAAAAAATATCATCTGCCACGACAACGTCACCTATGCTCACATCCTTGTGTATAGATCCGGCGATTCCAACTAATACCATAACCTTTGGGGCAAACTCTTCTGCCAGATCACGATACGCTGGCATTATCGACCTATTGCCTTGCTCAAGGGCACGCACGGCGGCTACACTAAATGATTCGCCAGCAGGCAACCTTCCAAATCCTTCGGAATACTTTCGCGTCGAACGTGAGCCAGCGGCTTCTCCAAACCCACCTCTTTCTTTCAACCAATTCCTTACCATATACATTTCATCTGGAACTACAGTTAGAATTCCAACGTCAACCTTTGGTCGTCTCGGCATTTCATGAACCCTTTTCGTGCTCTTAGGGGATACTTCGAATTGAACTAGATCGATCATATGGGGAACTAGCGCCCCGATAGAATGCCTCTCGAGCTCAGACGCTCGAAAAATGCGTTTGCCAAGCTCGATACGAACTTCCCGTTCAATGCCCTTGATATCACCGTCTACAGTACCAGATACCAACATCAAGGCGGTCGCTTTCGCATAACCGAGTTTAGCATCAAGGAATATGCGTGCCCTCTCCCAAAACGTTGGCCCGAGATAGCTTGTTGAACGATCGCTTCTAACTAACCGGCCATTACTTGGTAGACTTGAAAACAGTACACACCGAACTACAATATCCGAACCAAGCTCTTCAATCGCCTGAATCGCCATTCTGGTAAGCCAAACTCGCGCAAGAGGTCCTGTAGCGCAGATCCAAGCGCCATGCGAAACCACCGTCTCTCCTGGAGGAATTTCGGCTATAATTGCCGTGCGTCCGTTTTTTGACTGTCTACGGGCTTTCATACGAATCGCATGTAGAATCCCTCGGAGCCTGCTCCAGTTCGCACCCCGTTGAGCATTTGACGTCACCATATCGACACAAAGGACGTTCTCGTAATAGGTCAGCTTTTCTGATTTCCCGAAAACGCTTGCAAGTTCATCAACTTCTCCAAGAATATCCCGCATTTCCCCCAAAGATATTCTCATTCTTTCTATTAAAAAGGAAAGAAGGGGAATCCAATCTAACGACTGAGTTCTCAGTCTATCATCCAGTCGCAATGCCGCCTTGTGTAGATTCTTATCGAGCTGTCCATATAACTCAAGCTCTTTAATGCTAGCATGCATTTCGTTATAGGCGCGCTTAGAGTTTTTATCCTCGTTAGGATATAAAAGCCCTATTTCGAGCATGGCTAATACCGTCTTTACTTGAAGCAACCATTTCGCTTGGCGCAGTATAATTGATTCCAAGTTTGTCGCTTTAAAATTGAGGTTCTCCCCAACGATAGTTACCGGAATCTGGATGCAGCTTGCCGGGGTCAATAATTTTGTCGCAATTCGCATCTATGTTTTATTGCACAGCTATCCCATCCATTGAATAATGATGGGATGGCTGTGATCTCTATTTATAAAAAATGCTTGAATGACGGATATCACTCAAGCAAAGGTTGCGAATTGCCCAGCGCAATCAAGCAATCTTGTGCCGAAATACACGCTGGAATAGCCCTGGAGGGCGCGTAATGCGTCTCTCTACCTGAACCGGAGAAGGTGTACCCGGAGGTGCAACCATCACCAGTGATTCAACTCGATGCCCCTGAGCGTTCTCGCTTATGACCTTAAATGTCCGGTCATCGACGCGTTCGCAATGGAGCGACGACTCATCCTTTTTTGTCATTGAGATTCTCCTGCTTGGGATATTTTTTTGACAGCCATTCGTATACCAACGGGTGTAGAGCAGCAGCCAAGCTTCTTACCAATTGAATATCGTAACGTCGATAAAATGCTTTTCGGGACCGACTATCTACGGCAAGAAATCCGACAATTTTCTCTTTCTCGCCGCTCAAACGCGGCACTATCGGCGACAGGATGACACTTTGGTATGGTAATCTCCAAGTCATCCGACGCCGCAACGGATTAAGAAACATTGGCCGATCTTCTTTTGGTTTACCATATACCTCGAACGAGGTATTTTCATAATGCGGTCGTCCTGGCAAGTCGTCTTCGAAAAAGACTTCCATTTCAGGTTGGCCAACATGCTCAAAAATCCAAAGTAATGCACTATTTTTCTGAAGTGAGTGCCTCACTCTACCATGTGCGGCATCTCGATCTTTCGAGTGTGTGCTCCGACACAATGTGACAAACTCTAGATCTGAGCTTTCAGCAGTGGGCTGAACAAATTTGACACATGCTGCACACTGGGTGCCTGTCAAAACAGTGAATGCTTCGGCGATGAGATTTGTAATCGAGGTAATCGGCTCGGAATTTGCCATCGCTTCGGGTGAGGCGTCCTGTGCATCAAGGAAAGCGGCCGTCAGCATTTGGAGTGATTCCACATACCGTGCTTTTCTCGAGTAACGAAACTGCTGATAGACCATGACGATGAAAAAAAGAACTGCGAGTAGTCCAAGAAAAAATATGCCAATGCGAGCGTCGGGTTGTGATTTGGCCCAGACAGCTCCAACTGCCACCATGATCGATATTACGGCGCTCAAGTTGTTGACTATTGGCCCGAACCACCCCCAAAAACGCTGCATCAAGGCATCTCCCCGACAAAAATAATGAGTTCGTGTGTCAAAGATCCAATGTTAATCCCGCGATTCCTCCAACTCTTCGATTTCCGCGTCAAGCTCACATGCTATCGTTTCAATGTCGTCATCGGAGACATTTTGGTCGATTTCGAAGGTTAGAGGCGTCTTTGACGCATCTGGAACCGTTGCCATGCACGGCCTCCTTTTGCGGAAATCCTGAAGTTAAAACCCTAGAGAATACCATGCGACGCTGTAGAAGTAAAGAGCCTCCCTTAAGATACATGCTGAGCATGTATGTGCTTTCACTGTGCGCTTTTTAAAGAACAACGATGCAAATGTCAAGTATTTTCCCCTCGTCACTTTCGCAACTATCCATAAGCCATTGTATCCCAATATCTTATGGACTTCTAGATTGGGATGTGGATAACAATTGCTGCCCTCTTGTGGGTGCTTTTTTGCACCCAAGAGAGCGCTTCGGGTGGGGGCGGATTAGTTTGCCGACACTATCTGTAGTGTTTTGCCTGATCGAGCACGAAAAAGAGTAAGAAACAGAAAACTATCAAAATGCGTCTATGGTAAAACCATTGACAAAGCAACATCTGAAATTATCAAGCCAGGGTGGCCTATGGCCACATTCGCCTTGATTAGGTGCCGCCCACAACACAAAATGCCTTCTAGCCCCGATCCATCGCAAGCCCTACACTTACTAATAAGGGGGGTACGCAATGACTCTCAAAAAGCTCGCTATACCCTTATTTTACTTACTCCTTTGGGTGTTGTCTTTTGGGCGAGCGGCAAGTGGGCGGAATAATTTCAGTCCGCCTTTTGGGGCACAACGCTCCGCCGAGCGGCGCGGCAGCGCCTGAAAAAGCAGGCCATCCTTTTGGGACAGGAGCATTACCGCAACGAAACCGCAATCCAGCCCATACTGATCCGCTTGCCCCTGGGGTATGGAGACAATTCCAATGTCCCCGGTTGAGGCATAGACGAAACAATCGTCATGCCTTGGAAAGTTCTGTGAACCAGTTGGACCCAGTACCGGAATTTCTTCTCGCAGTATGGTGGTCTTTGCCGTCTTGTCGATGAGATCCCCTCCTCGTCGGCCTCGGGGTGCTCACTCGGCCTTCCGTTTGTCGTACTGATCCCAGCCGTTGGCTTTTCCGCCATGCATCTGCCGCCACAAAAGGCTGAAGGAGAACAGCGACACAGGATGCGTGGATGAATCTCAAATTTGAAGCGGACTTAACGATGAGAAGTTCAATGAGATGCTCTAATCCCGGCCATTCCCTTTGCAGAACCAGCAATGCGGTGTTTGAAGCCAGCTCAGCTTTAAACTTGCCGGCCCGTTGTTCGCGCACTTGCAGTTGCCATTGCGCTTGGACGCCATCAATCGAAGTACGGGGCAGCGTTTGAAAATGCTCCAGTACACGGTCGTGAAGACATCGAAAGGGAGAAGAAAATAGCCCATGAACTCCAATTTCCGCGTAGGAAATTAGCGTAACCAAATTCTCTCCGCCCTCATCATGTACAGAGGGCAACAACCGGCTCGCTGGCAAAATCGGCTTCCGAATAGGTCTCGATAGTCGGCATTTCGTATGGGTTCTTCATGACAAATTCCTCCAAAGTTTGCGGAATTGTAGCCTAATATGCAATTGATGTCAAGCGAAATCCATCGCCTCTCCCACTACTGCGGTACTGGCAGGGCAAGTTGTCAAGACGCTTCAGAAGCACCTCCATCTATTCTAAGCCGCGCATGCAAACGCCCAAGCTGTAGAGTTTTTCGAGTGTAACTTGGATGTCCAACTCTAAACGCTCGCGTGGAACCTGCCCGTATCGCTGAAGCATCTGCTCCAACAAGTCCTCGACAGTTGTCATCCCATCACATTTCTGCCAAATGAAAAAGGCAGAGTCGTTCAAAACGTGCACTAGACCTCCGGCGGCATCGTACAAGGCCCCATCCTCACCAAATTCATGAACACTCACGTCCGCTCTTCGTCTAGGTAGTCGTTTGGGCTGAAGCATCTGTATCCTCTCCACTCAACTTCATGTGTCAACGCAAGACATTATGCGTGGCATTTAGCGAGCGGCCATAATGCCAAGGATATCGCGATAAAGACAAATACCAGGCCAGCGATTAGCATCCCCTTTTTCGACACATACGGGGCCAAAACGCAAGATGAAGCGATGTAGCACTCTCGCACAGCCGCGACGAAAACAGATGACCTCTCCGAACTTGGGCTTCGGATCGAGCGCATAGCGAATTTCTACCTCTGAGCCTGGGGGAAGTGTTGGCGACATGCTTCGACCAGTAACCCGCTTCAGCATTGTCTTACGGTCATGTCGCCAGGCTTCTTCGACTGCCCGTCGAGCTTTGTCGTGATCTCTGGCTGGCAAAGGCACACTATGCTCCATCTGGATATTCTATCATCCCTGTAGACATTGGTGAAAAGGCCCAGTTACCGTGGAACCGCCGAAGAAAGAGATCGGAATGCCAGTGCAATTGCAAACGAAACAAAAAACTACTCATGATATTGCGCCCAAATACTAGACATGTCAATTAGTCTGTATTCCCCGTCTGGCGCTGGAATCATCTCATGGGCAACAGCAAGGCTCATCTCCGCCGGAAACATCAAGACACTCTGAATCGTGTGATGGTTGCATATACAATTATAGCTCTTCCCATTCTCGCGGCCTGTCGCTCCGTCGTATTTGTCACGCAGAAATCGAAGCGCGGCCTCCGCGCACAGCGCTCCTCGATGTTCCTCTATCAAGGTGCGCATTCGCGCGTATCGAAAGGTTCCTGCTGAATAGGTAAGTCTATTTCGCGCAGTCTGTGGGCACTGGCAACAATCGTCAACAATGAGCGTCCCTCTCCGCGCCGACCTCCAGGCACACAAACTTCGGGTGAACTCAATCGCACCGGCCTCCCCGCTCTTTCCGTCAGCGAGCGCAAGATTATACCCACAGGTACGGGGCACATTCTTGACTATTTCCAAAGCATCGGCGAGGTTTCGTGCCTTTTCCAGGACCATTCGAAGCACAATCGAAATCGGTACCCCCTCAATGTCGCAATCGCTCGCCGGGGTGCTGACTTCAGAGAGCGAAAGCCTAGCAGCACTCATTCCCGTGTACGTCCCAACCATCCCCACAATTGTCGGCGATATTGTTGGAAGCAGCGTCTCCGAAGCCGGACTCCGAGCTATGCAAATGCCCACCCTTGCATGGATGTCGCGACCCAACGGAAAATCAAGGTTTCTTCCGTGTATAAGCCGACCTCTAGTAACGCTTGGAAGTAACACAAAATTGCAACATTGATGCAAGGCTCCCATGTAACAGCCATCGACATCCGCGATGCAGTTCAGCGCAAGAATGTCGGCATACGGGACCTCGCATCCCTCGGCAATGGCACGCATCTCTTCCAGGTACATCGACGGTATGAAATTCGCGCATCTGGCTGATTGCTCAAGGAGGAAATGATAAGGAACCCCGAATATCTCGTTACTTCGTCGCACAAAACCATCCACTAGGAGCCCGATCTCATTCTTCAGCAAGCGGCCATGCTCGTGCCCCATTTCTTCTGGTGTTCCCTCAAGCAGAAGGATCGGTATAGATTCTATTAATTCTAGCGGCACGGAAACGACCACTCCTGCAACAGTGTTCGGAACACCGGAACTCAAGAAAAACGAAAGAATTTGATCTCAAAAGCACCAAACCTCTGTAAACGGCATGGACATGAGGCACGATGCGCCGCAAGGGGGGGCAAGCGAGCAAAACTCTGCTTCGGTTTCCACCAACAGAGTACCATAACCACATCTACTTGACAAGCAAAAATTATTGTGTAATACTGCTCCAGATGTAAGGTTGCAAGGTCCCGACTTAGGAGGAAGACGTAACTATGTGTCAGTTGCAGGAACTTAAGACGAAGACAGAGTATCGCCAGCAATTCCACTTTATCCTAAGGGGATTAACCCTTCTCTCCGTCGGCGTCCTATCCCTTCTGGCAGTTGCCCCTGCCTTGGGTGACGTTACAGGCTCACCAGATTGCGCCACAGACCCTATACCGGTGAATGGGGATTCAGGATCTGCATATGCTGCGGTGACATTAACGGCTCCAGTGTCCTTGTGTCCTGGAGCATCGAGTGAATTGGTCGCAAGCGGAGGTGGCGACTGTGACGTTAAGCGAACCACTGGGTGCAGCCCCGCATGTTCTACCTCCTCACGGTGCGGTGCAGACGTGGACAATAGTGATGTCGTTTTCACGTGGACATCAACAGGATCCTTATCCAAGGATGGCCCAGCAACCGGCACCCTTGAAAACAAGCAGTGGTACAAGACTGATCCCGCAATATGGGGCACTAGCGGAACTGTCACCGTAAGCAGGGATGAGGCTTCGCACGTGGACGAAGGCAGCGTTCATACTGACACTGAGACGATTACGATAAGCACGCCACCACTCACAAGCTTTGCGAACCATAAACATGTTGATGCGTCCTCGCCCGGCGACCTTACCGCTAAATTCAAGAGTGCAAGCAGCGATTTTTACTTGATGGATAATGATGGCCACACCGGAACAGCGGATATACACTGTTGCATTGGCCTTCAACCTTCTGGAAGTCTCGCCAGCTTTGGAACAGCAGGTGACGGCTTGGACGTGATTGACAATGACGGCGAGAAAGATGCCGTGTTCGCAGTAGGTAGTGGGGCAAAAATAAAGTGGGTGACAACAATTAATACCTGCGGCGGCATGCCAGGAAGTTATTCCGGTTGTGCAATGACCGCATACCACGCCCGAAACGCCATTATCAAAGTGGCAGCCTCAAATTCGACGATTGCACACGAATTTGGGCATACTGAAGGTGGTCTTGGACATGTACCTGCTCCAAACATAATGCAAACTCCCTCTGGTGCGGGCGAATTTACGTCTACCCAGTGTTCTAGCATGTTTTAGCTGCATATTTCATGAGAGAGTTCACAATTGCTATCAACTTAGCCCAAAAGGAGGCGCTGTCATGAGCACGTCACATTATGTTCTTCGCGGAAGACATGAGGTTTCTTTAAATGTATACATCTTGTCGATCTGCGTTTCCTTGACCCTTTTCATCGCAAATGCAACCGCAGATTCTACGTTTGATTCCATAAAAAGCGACGCTTTCTTGGAAGAACTAACTCGGATCGCCCAACCGCCGTGTGAATTTCCCAGTGCAACGGAGTCTTTCTTTGCTGTATTTGGGCGCGATTCGAACACCGAGACGGCGCTCCTAAGCGTGCTGAGAGATGAGAGTTCCGATTTTTACGCGCGCCGTCTGACGGTTTGGGCATTGACAGAACTTGGTACGGACGCGGCACAGACTGAACTAACAAAGTTTATCGAGGCACCCTTACCCAGCAGCCTTCCAGAGGGTACAACGTTGGAGCAAAGACTGGATGTGCTTCGTACAGGCATTATGTACTTGGGCCGCATTAAGAATTCAAGCCTTTTACGCCAACTCGAAAACTGGTCTTCAGGAGCGTATTGGGATAGCCGTGCTGATTTTCAAGTTGCCGGAACCCAAATCATGACTATGGAAGCTTCTCAGCGCGAACGCATCATTGCGGGACTACGTGAAGCGGCGTTATTGAGCATAACTTGGCAAGCATCCTCCGAAGCCGTCGCGCTGGTCGAGCGACTTGTGGGCACCACTTGTAACGACATGCATCCAACTGTACTCGGCAATATTGTGAATGAAGCACGTTCCAAGGCGGGTATTACTAATACCGCAGAACCGACTTCCAACACTACTGCTGAACTTCCTTAAAGCATGCTCATGCGCCCAACAAGTGAGCTATAGAGCTGTCGATGAAATCTCGCTTAGCATCAAGCATCAAGTTCGTGTCTATTTGCCTTCTACTAGGAGGCGTATTCTGGGCGCAACTTGCACGAGCAACAAACTTTGCAGGCGAAATAATCCGTATCGTCAGAGAACCAGAGTACATAGCGGAATCACTTTCGCCAAGTCTGTTGGAATATTTCCGCGAGTTCCAAGCGAGCCAGGAGAGACAAGATCTCGACGGGGCATTGCGTGCTATTCAGCGACTTACTACCGAATTGACCGCCGAACCTACGTCTGATGCCTACACTTACTGCATGGGCTATCGTGCGCTGTTAGAGGAAACTGCTAATCGCCACAGCGAAGCGATTCAAACATTGGAGCGCTTACGTACAGCGAGATCGGATTTACAAGGTATCGAGATTCGGTATCTGGCAGATCTCGAAGTTGCGAGAATAATGTTGGATAATGGCGGCAACCCGAATCTGCCCGATTTCACACCTAGTTTTGAGGATGTCTCCGGTGCCGTAAATCGTGTGTTCTCAAATTATGACGCTTATCAGTATGACGTCATTCTTATGCATGTAAAGTATGCCAATGATGTCATTGAGAAGGGCATCTTCTGGCTGTAACCCTAACGTGATCGCAAGGCCGCCACAGAACGGCTCGACAAGACGGCGCTGGGCATGACGGGCAAAAATTGTACGAAGGTGCGGGAGAAGCCAGCGCTTCCCTCCGA